>NZ_SMLD01000009.1:0-118684 GCF_004352805.1 Nonomuraea mesophila | reverse complement strand
GGGTGGCGGGTCGCGGGGCTCAGGTGAGGAACGCGCGGATCTCGGCGGCCACGCGCTCCGGCCGCCCCCGCTGGCGGGTGTTGCCGGTGGCGCTGTGGCCGAGGCCCGCCATCTCCACCCGCCGAGCGCGCGGCAGCACCCGGTGCAGCGCGTCGAGCGCCGTACGCAGGTAGGCCGGGCTCTTGGCGCCGCCCACCAGCAGCACCTCGGCCCCCACCGAGCGGTAGGCGACAGGCTCGCCGGCCGTGGCTGTCTCCGCCACCACCTGGACGTCGTAGTGCAGGGTCGGGGCCAGTTCGCCGAACGTCGGCTCCCCGTCAGCCCCGGACTTCTCCTGCCCCTTCTGCGCCAGCACGGTGAGCCGCTCCAGCAGGAACCGCGGCAACCTCAAGAAGATCGGCGGCCCCATGCGGGTGGCCCGCATGCCGGTGACCAGCGCCGCCGCCGTGTCCCCCGCGGCGAGCTCGCGGTCGAAGCGGGGCAGCCAGTCCGTCGGGTTGGAGCCGGCGATGTCCAGCGGGGGCTCGAAGAGCACGATCTTGTCGAGGGCCGGGCGGGTGAGCGCCGTGCGCAGCGTGATGATGGCGCCCGAGCTGATGCCGACGGCGTAGCGGGCGCCGGTCGCCGCGAGCAAAGCGTCGAGGTCCTCGATTTCCCGCTCGACGCTGTACGCGCGGCCGTACGGGCCGCTTCCGCCGCGCCCGCGACGGTCGGGCAGGTAGCAGGTGAAGTCGTCCGACAGTGCCTGGGCCAGCTCGATCTGGCTGCGCCCGACCTGCATGGCTCCGTGGACGATCACCAGGCCGGGGCCACGCCCGAGCCGGTGATAGCCGATCGTGGTGCCGTCCTTGGACGTCACGTCGCCGAGAGTGGTGCCGAGTGTCGTCATGCTGGGCTCCCATGGTGGGTTCGGTCCGTGAAGGGAGCCCGGCTATTGTTGCGAGTGCCATCTCGTGGCCGGGGTCCGCTTCGCGGCTCTGCGGTGCGAGGTCTCCCGGCGGCGGTGCTGCAACACCGCCGCCGGTTTTCTCGTGGTACGTCCCGTGCTCGCCGTGGCGGCCCGGGTCGCTCATGGTGCGCCCGCGACTTCGATCGCCGCGGCGCGGGTCGTTCAGTCGGTGCGGCCCCTTTCGGCGAGCTCCGCCACCTCCGCGGGCAGCCGGCCGGTCCGGTGATAGGCCCGCCACTGCTCCACGCCGGGGAACGTGCCCTTCTCCAGTTCCTCCAGCAGCGCGCGCACCCAGCGGGCCTGGGCCTCGCGCATCGCCAGCGCGTACTCCGACTCCAGGAGGAAGAGCCGGGGCAGCTCGCCACTCTGGTGTTCCAGCGCCCGCCGGTCGTCGCCGATCTGGCGCTCCAACCCGGAGAGCCGCTGCCGCAGCAGCTCCGCTACCTCGTCGGGCCCGAGGCCGCCCATCACCGACAGCCCGGCCTCGAACGCCGACGGCTCCCGCTCGGGGTCGGACAGCAGCTCGCGGGTCCAGTCGTCGGCCTCCTGACGGCCGGCGTCGGTGACGCGGTAGACCGTGCGCTCCGGCCTGGCGCCCTGCCGTTCGCTCTCCACGACCTCCAGCAGGCCATGTCTCTCCAGGTTGCGGACCACGGTGTAGAGGGAACCCCACTTGATCGGCATGTCCTGGTCCTTGCCGCGCGCCCGCAGGACCGAGGCCATCTCGTACGGGTGCATCGGCCGGTCGCCGACCGCAGTCAGCACGGCGAGCGCCAGAAGGTTGCCGACCCGTCGCCGCTTCGCCATCCCGCCTCCTTACTCGTAGACGAGTATACGTAGGCGAGTAAACGCTGTGAAGCCTCCTACGAGGACGGGGCCGGACCCTCGTAGTCGATGCCGAGTTTGGGTGCGAGCTCCCGCAGCCAGTCCTCGAAGACCGGCTCCAGGTCGGAGTAGGCGAAGCTCAGCTGGCCGAGCACTTCCATGCAGAGCAGGCCGTACAGCCTGATCCAGCACTCCAGGAAGACGTGCACCGCCTCCACCGGCATGTCCACGCCGGTCGAGTCCGCGTACAGACGCAGCTGGTCATGAATGGACGGATGCAGCTCCCCCGGCGCGGGAACCGGGAACGGGCGCTCCTTCCACAGCTCGGCGACCTCCTCGAGGAAGACCTGCTCGAAGCCGCGCCCGGCCAGCTCACGCGGCGAGTCGGGCCGCCGCTTGCTCGTGATCGGGCTGGCGAACACCCAGCCGAACTCCGCCGGATGCATGATCGCCCAGCCGCGCAGCGCCCGGCACGCCGCCAGCAGCCGGCTGCCGCGCCGGTCCGGGGGGCAGGAGTCGCGCGCCGCCTCCACCACGGCCGTCAGCTCACGGAAGAAGTCGGCGGTCACCGCGCCGACCAGCTCCTCGTGCCCGGAGAAGTAGTGGTAGAGCGCCGGGCCGCTCATCCCCATCTCCCTGGCCACCGCGTTGATCGTCACGGCGGCCGGGCCGCGCTCGATGAGCAGCTTGCGGGCGACGGCGCGGATCTCCGCCAGCGTCGCCTGCCTGACCCTGTCACGCCTGCTGGCGCCCTGCACGGCCATGGTCCCCTCCTCCTGGACACGACGGCGACATTCTAGGGCATCTACGTTTCCCTACTGCGGGTATGGGAACTTAGCGCCTCTAGCGACGGCACGTGTCACGCGCACCGCAGAGGAGGCCGGCAGGGATCAGCCGACAGGGATCAGAAGGCGGTCGTGAGAGCCAGAGCGGCGGCGGCGTCGAGGCGGAGCACCATGATCAGGAGGGTGGCGACGAGGGTCGCGATGAGCAGCCAGCTGATCAGGATGATCACGGTGGAGCGGCGTGGTCGGCGGGTGGGGCCCGGCGGGCGGCGGGTCTTCGACTCACTGCGACGGACCCGCTCGTTGAACGACTCGAGCCGAGCCACGAGTCGCGGGTCGTCGTCGACGAGGCGCTGCTCGATCTCTGCCAGCATCCGCTCCTCGTCCTGCGACCAGGCCATGGGCGCACCTCCCGAACGCAAGCTCTTCAGGCGTGTTTCTGCCCAACCATGAAGATCATTAGCCCCAGCCCGACCAGGTAATTGCCACCTCTTTCCGTTTGCGATCACGCTCGAATCTTTGTTCTAATCATGGCATGCGCTGGGACAACTTGCGCCTGGCCACGCCCGGTCAGGACGATCCGGCCGTGCCGCTGTTCGCTCGCGGCGCGGTCACCCGCACGTTCGACACGCCCGAGTTCAAGGGGATGACCTTCTACGAGATCCGGGCCCGATCCATCATCAACAAGGTGCCGGGGGCCAGCCGGGTGCCGTTCGAATACACGATCAACCCCTACCGGGGGTGCAGCCACCGCTGCGTCTACTGCTTCGCCAGGAAGACGCACGAATATCTGGACATGGACGCCGGGGCCGACTTCGACTCGAAGATCGTCGTCAAGGTCAACGCCGCGGAGCTGGCCCGCAAGGAGCTGGCCGCGCCCCGGTGGGGCGCTCACCACATCGCGATGGGCACCAACGTCGACTGCTACCAGCGGGCCGAGGGCCGCTACCGGCTGATGCGCGGCATCCTGGCCGCGCTGCGCGACGCCGCCAATCCGTTCTCCGTCCTCACCAAGGGCACGCTGATCCTGCGCGACCTCGACCTGCTGACCGAGGCCGCCGAGGTGACCGACGTGAGCACCGCCATCTCGGCCGGCTTCGTCGACACCGCGATGTGGCGGGCGGTCGAGGCGGGCACGCCGCATCCACGGCGACGACTGGAGACGTGCGCGACCCTCAACGACAACGGCATCGCCTGCGGCGTGCTGATGGCGCCGATCCTGCCCTACCTCACCGACTCCCCCGCCCAGCTGGAGTCCACGGTCAAGGAGATCGCCGCGTCGGGCGCCACCCACATCTCGCCCATCGTGCTGCACCTGCGGCCAGGGGCGCGCGAGTGGTGGATGGAGTGGCTCTCGCGCGAGCACCCACGGCTGGTGCCGCGCTACAGAGAGCTCTACGGCAGGGGCTCCTACGCGCCCAAGGCCTACCAGACGCGCGTGAACGGTCTGGTCAAGGAGCTGGCCGAGCGTCACGGCGTCGGCCGCGCCACTCCTGCAGCCGCCCGTCGCGTCCCGCCCCGGCGCCCTCCGGCCCCGGCCGGCCCCGAACAGCTCCGCCTCCTGTGAGCGTCACGGCGGGCGCCGTCCCGTCCTACGTGCTGCGGCGGTCAGCGTTGCGACGGCCCCTGCCGGTCCGACGTGCTGAGCCGGTCAGCGTTGTGACGGTCCCAACGTGCTGAGGGTCAGGGTTTTGATGGCCCCAGATGGGCGTGCTCCCCCTGCGGGCCGAACAGGGTGAGCAGCTCCGCGGGCCGGCTGTCGGCGCTGCCGATGTTGTGCGGAATGCGTGTGTCGAACTCCGCCGCCTCCCCCACGCCGAGCAGATATTCCTGTTCGCCGAGCACGAACCTGACCTTGCCGTTGAGGACGTAGAACCATTCGTACCCCTCGTGGGTCTGCAGTTTCCTCGTGACCGCCCGGCCGGCGGGTGGATAGACCACCTTGTACGCCTGGATGCCACCGGCCCGCCGGGTCAGCGGCACCAGCACCAGCCCGGATCGCCGCACGGGGCGCAGATGGATGCGCGGGTCGCCCGTGGGCGGCGCCGCGACGAGATCGTCGAGCGGCACTCCGTGCGCCCGGGCCAGCGGCAGCAGCTGCTCCAGGGTGGGGTGGAGCCTGCCGTTCTCGAGACGGGACAGCGTGCTCGCCGTGAGGCCGGTCTCGCCGGCCAGCTCCGCCAGCGTGGTGCCGCGTGCCCGGCGCAGGGCGCGCAGACGCGGCCCGACTCCGGCCAGTACGTCTTCTACGGGGTCGTCCATCCGTCGATGATGCAGATCCGCAACTTTTCTTGCAACTCCGAAACGGCGCTGGCGATGCTGTCCCTACCCCACCGGCGTCGCCGGCGCGTATCGGAGCGTGCCGGGCACGCCGGCCGACGAAGGGAACGTCTGATGGATTCCACCCGGCGCCACGGGCAAGCCCCCGGCGACGTCACGGGCGAGACGAACGGCCAGCACGCCGAGCTGTTCTGGGAGCGCCACTACCGCGCCCGGCGCGCCTGGGACGCCCGCGCCAACCCGCTGCTCACCGAGACCGCCGCGCCGCTGCGCCCCGGCGCCGCCCTGGACCTGGGCTGCGGCGCCGGAGGCGACACCCTCTGGCTCGCCCGGCGCGGCTGGCACGTCACCGCCGTGGACATCTCCACCACCGCCGTCGTACGAGTCCGGGAACGCGCCCGCGACCTCGGCGTCGCGGACCGCGTCGTCGCCGAACACCACGACCTGGCCAGGAGTTTCCCGGACGGCGAGTTCGATCTCGTCTCCGCCCACTACTTCCACACCCCGTTCCCGTTGCTGCGCGACCGTGTCTTGCGCACCGCCGCGCATGCCCTGCGTCCCGGAGGTCTGCTGCTGGTCGTCGACCACGGCTCCACCGCGCCCTGGTCGTGGAATCAGGACCCGGACGTCCGCTACCCCACGCCCGCCGAGATCGCCGCCGGACTCGGTCTCGATCCTGCGCGCTGGTCCGTCCTGCGCTCCGACACGCCGAGCCGCCGGGCGACCGGGCCCGCCGGTGAGAGCGCCACCGTCATCGACCACGTCCTGGTCGTCCGGCGAGCCACGGAAGCGGAGTGACGCATGCGGGGGGAACACGCGCGAGCTTCCAGGACGCGGGCGAAGGACACCCCGCCCCCGCGTACCGGCGCGGACGAGAAGGCCACCCTGCGGGGCTTTCTCGACTATCTGCGCGACGCGATCGCGGACAAGGTCATGGGGGTGCCGGAGCCGCAGGTGCGTACGGCCGCGGTGCCCTCGGGCACCACCCTTCTCGGCCTGCTCAGGCATCTGACGTTCGTCGAACGGTTCTCTTTCCTCGGCGAGGACGTCCCCGACTGGCGCGCGACCATGCGGCCGTCCCCGCGGGACACCGTGGACAGTGTGCTCGCCGGCTACCGGGCGGCGGTCCAGCAAGCGAACCAGGTCATCGACGCCTGCCCCGATCTGGCCCTTCCCACGCCGCGGCCCTCGCGCCCGGGGCCGGCGCCCTCGATGCGGTGGGTCCTGGTGCACATGATCGAGGAGACCGGCCGGCACGCGGGCCACGCCGACATCCTGCGCGAGCAGATCGACGGATCGACCGGCCGCTGACCCGCCCGCGCCAGGTGCGGGCCGGAAAATCACTGGAGCGGGCGGGGTACGCGGTGGCAGCATGGGCGCGCACGTACCCGCCGACGATCAGGAGCACAGAGATGCGGCGTCGCCCCGGAATCTCCCAGCGCCCCATTGGCACGAGAGTTCTCGAGGGCTCCACCGCACATGAACATCCTGAACATCGGCATTCTCGCGCACGTCGACGCGGGCAAGACCAGCCTCACTGAGCGGCTGCTGTTCGAGACCGGCGTGATCGGCCGGCTCGGCAGCGTCGACGACGGCAGCACCCAGACCGACACCGGCGACATCGAACGCCGCCGCGGCATCACCATCCGCACGGCGGTCGCCTCCTTCACCCTGGACGACCTGCGGGTCAACGTGGTGGACACGCCCGGCCACGCCGACTTCGTGGCCGAGGTCGAGCGGGCTCTCACCGTGCTCGACGGCGCCGTGCTGGTGCTGTCGGCCGTCGAGGGCGTCCAGCCGCACACCCGGGTCCTGATGAAGTCCCTGCGCCGGTTGCGCCTGCCCACGTTGATCTTCGTGAACAAGATCGACCGAGCCGGCGCGAGGGAGCGGGAGCTGCTGGCCGACATCCGGCGGCGGCTCTCACCGCACTGCGTCGCGCTCAACACCGTACGAGGCCTCGGCGGCCCGGCCGCCACGACGAGGCCCGTCGCCTCCGTGGAGGAGGCGTCCGAGATGCTGGCCGAGCGGGACGACGGGCTGCTGCGGCTTCTCGTGGACGGCAAGACGCCCGACGTCCAGCAGGTACGCGCGGCGCTGGCGCGGCAGTGCGCCGACGGGGTGGCTTATCCGGTGCTGTTCGGCTCCGCGCTGACCGGGCAGGGCGTCGGCGACCTGCTCGACGGCATCGGCCTGCTGCCCGCCACCCGCCGCTCTTCCGAGGGCGGCACGCATCGGGACGTGCGGGCGAGCGTGTTCGCGATCGAGCGGGCACCGTCGGGCGAGAAGGTGGCGTACGTGCGGATGCGCGCGGGTGTCCTGCGCGCCCGCGAGCAGCTGACCTTCCACCGAGGCGGCCACCGCGGCGGCCACCGAAGCGGGCACGAGTACACCGGACGCCTGACCTCGCTCACCGTCGTCGGCTCCCCGAGGCAGCGGCAGGCGGTGGCGGGCGACATCGTCAAGGTGCGGGGCGTGCCCGGGATCCGCGTCGGCGACCACCTGGGCGCGCGGGGGCCCGCCGGGCAGGCGCACTTCCCGCCGCCCGGCCTGGAGACCGTCGTACGCGCCCGCGTGCCCGGCCAGGAGCCGCGCCTGCACGCCGCCCTGCTCGCGCTGGCCGAGCAGGACCCGCTGATCGCCACCCGCACGCTGGCCGGTGGCGACACCTCGGTCCTGCTGTACGGGGAGGTGCAGAAGGAGGTCATCGGCGAGACCCTGGCCAGGGACTTCGGCGTGGAGGCCGACTTCGAGCCGAGCCGTCCCGTCTACTTCGAACGTCCCGCGGGCACCGGCGAGGCGGTCGAGGAGATTCAGCGCCGCGGTCCCAACCCGTTCATGGCCACGGTGGGCCTGCGGGTCGAACCGGCCGCCCCTGGCTCGGGGGTCACGTACGTCATGGAGGTCGATGCGGGTTCGCTGCCGGCGGCGTTCCACCGGGCGATCGAGGAGAGCGTGCGCTCGGCGTTGCACGCGGGCCCGCACGGCTGGCCGGTCACCGACGTCACGGTCAGGCTCACCAGGACCGGCTACAGCGCGCCGGAGACGGTCGCGGCCGACTTCCGCGGGCGTACGCCGCTCGTGTTGTCCGAGGCGCTGCGCCTCGCGGGCACCACGGTGTACGAGCCGTGCCACCGCTTCGAGGCGGAGGTGCCGCTGGAGGCGTTCGGCCCGGTCACCGGGAAGCTGGCGGTGCTGGGCGGCGTGCTGCGCGACACCCGGAGGCACGACGACACGTGGGTGCTGGCGGGGCAGATCCCGGCGGCCGCGGTGCACGAGGCGGAGCAGCGGCTGCCCGGCCTGACGCACGGCGAGGGCGTGTGGTGGTCGGAGCCGTCAGGTGACCGTCCCGCCAGATAGGCACTATGTCGGATTTCGTCGTTAGTTGGGTATTAACGCCCGTGGTGCACCAATAGGGGTGCACCACGTGCGTACACGGGGGGATTCCCATGGCTGACACGAAGAAGAAACCCGCGGCCAAGACCGGCAAGTCGAAGAAGCAGGCCATCAAGACGAGCAGGCAGGCCAAGGAGACGAAGAAGGAGACCAGGAAGGCTCCTGACGAGGAGTGACCCTGACGGGGCGGCGGGCGGCGGGGGTCACCCGCCCGCCGGGCCGGACACCATGCCGGACACCATGCCGGACACCATGCCGGACACCATGCCGGACACCATGCCGGACAGCCGGGGGAACCTCGCCTCGGCTGTCCTGTCGAACCGGGAACCGGGCGGGCGCATCGGGGGCGCGAGGGCCGTGTGACCTGGAAGATCATCCGACATAAGCCGCACGTGCAACCTTAGTCACCCATCTGGCGTCTAAAGATCATAGGCGGGGAAAGCGCACAGGGGATGAACAACGTGCACTCCGCCGAGGCGATGCAGGCCGGTGGCAGACGTTCGTGCCACCGGCCATGTGTGTTCGGAGTTGTTCCAGCCCTAAGGGGGATTCGTCAGGTGCGCGCATTGGCTCGCAAGGGCAAGTCGGCCGTGGTCAGGCTGTATCGGGGATACGACCGGCGCCGGGGCAGGAAGGCCCCGCCACCCACGACGCGGCAGATCCGTATCCTGCTGCTGCACGCCAACGGGATGGGCGGAACCATCAGGACGGTCTTCAACCTGGCGAGCTATCTCGCCCAGGAGCACGAGGTCGAGATCGTGAGCATCATCAAGGAGGCCGAGCACCCGTTCTTCCCCATTGATCCACGGGTGAAGTTCCGTTATCTGGACGACCGGCTCAAGCCCAGCCTCGACCCGTTACGCGCGATGTTGGCGAAGCTGCCGAGCCGGCTCATCCCCAAGGGCGAGTCGGCCTACCACCGCTTCACCCTGTGGACCGACCTTGTGCTCTCCCGTTACATCCGCTCGCTGGACACCGGCGTGCTCATGGGCACCCGTCCGGGGCTCAACCTCGTGACGGCCCAGTTAGCCAGGCCCGGTGTGATCACCATCGGGCAGGAGCACGTGGCGCTGCGCACTCAGCCGGAGCCGGTCCAGGAGCTCGTCAAGTGGCGCTATCGCCGCCTCGACGCCCTGGTCACCCTCACCAAGGCCGACCTGCGCGACTACAGGGAGATGCTGCCGAAGCAGCCGCGCAAGCTGGTCCGCATCCCCAACGCCGTGCCGCCGATGACGGGCGAGCCGGCGAAGCTCGACGCCAAGGTCGCCGTGGCGGTCGGGAGGATGACCCGCATCAAGGGCTTCCACCGGCTCATCACCGCCTGGCAGACCGTCGCCGCGGCGCATCCCGGCTGGAAACTGCGCATCTACGGCGCGGGGCCGCAAAAGGAGAGCCTGGCCCAGCAGGTCGAGGAGCTCGGCCTGCAGGACTGCGTGGAGTTGCCGGGGCCCACCACCGACGTGGGGGCGGCGCTGGAGCAGGCCTCGATCTACGTGCTCAGTTCCCGCCACGAGGGTTTCCCGATGACCATCCTGGAGGCCATGGCCAAGGGGCTGGCCATCGTGAGCTTCAACAGCCCGCACGGGCCCAAGGAGATGATCACGCACGAGGGCGACGGGCTGCTGGTCAAGCCGCGTACGAACGCCAACCTGGCATCCTCGATCATCCGCGTCATCGAGGACGAGAACCTGCGGCGGGACCTGGCCGCGCGTGCGCTGGAGACGGCGCGCGATTACGACCCCGACGTCATCGGCCAGAAGTGGGACAAACTGCTGGCCGGCCTGCTGGCCCGCCGCGCCGGCACACGCGCGCGCCGGAGCCCGGCCTCCGCGAACGCCACCCGGGAGGATGCCCAGGAGGATGCCCGGCACGACGCGGGCCCCGCCCAGGAAGACGCCCGGCACGACACGGGCGCCGGCCAGGACCCGCGGCACGATGAAGGGCCCGCCCAGGATGCCCGGCACGACGCGGAGGACGCCGTCGCGGCAGGGGACGCGCGCGAGCCGGTGCCCGCCCGGCCGGTGCCGGTCGAGGTCAGACCTCAGAGCCCGTGAGCTCCACCGGCTCGGCGATGACGTCGACGAGTGCGCCGTTGCGGTAGACGGTGATCGGCAGCGGCCTGCCGATCGCGTCGGTGAACATCAGCCGCTGCAGGCCCTGCGCGTCGGCCACCGGGCTGCGGCCGGCGCTCAGCACCAGGTCGCCCGCGCGCAGACCGGCCCGGTGCGCGGGCGAGCCCGGGACCACCTCGACCACGCGCAGCGCGCCGGACCGCCCGGTGCGCCGCCGCAGGTGCTCGGGCAGCGGCGCGGGCGAGGTCACCAGCCCGAGGAACGCCCGCCTGACCCGGCCGTCCCTGATCAGCGCGGCGATGATGGAGCGGGTGGTGTCGTTGATCGGCACGGCCAGCCCGACGCCGACCCCGGCGACCGCCGTGTTGATCCCGACGACCCGCGCCCGCGCGTCGGCCAGCGCGCCGCCGGAGTTGCCCGGGTTGAGCGCCGCATCGGTCTGGATCACGTCCTCGATGAGCCGTGACGCCGAACCGCTGCGCGCGGGCAGCGAGCGGCCGAGCCCGGACACGACCCCGGCGGTCACCGACCCGCTCAGCCCGAGGGGGTTGCCGACGGCCACCACGAGCTGACCGACGACGAGCTCGTCGCTGTCGCCCAGGTCGGCGGGCTCGGGCGTGGCCGTCTGCGCCCTGATCACCGCGAGGTCGGACAGCGGGTCGCGGCCGACGACGGTGAAGCCTCCCGACGTGCCGTCGGCGAACGCGACGGTGCCGGACCGGGAGGAGCCCACCACGTGCGCGTTGGTCAGCAGGAACCCGTCGGGGTTGAACACGACCGCCGAGCCGCTGCCCCTGCCGGCCCGCACACTGGCCACTTTCGGCAGCAACCCGGCCGCCACGGATGAGACGACGCGGGAGTAGGCGTCAAGGGGATCCGCCATCGTGCACTCCTTTGATTACAGGATTACACGATAACGTCGGAGCCGGCTCCGCGTGTTCCCCCCGGGAGCGCGCGCTCAGACGGCCTGCGCCAGGGCCACGCCGCAATAGGCCGCGCCCAGCCCCGCCAGCACGCTGGCCAGCGCGTTGGCCACCGCGTGGAGGCGCGCCCCCTCTTCCACGAGCCGGACCGTCTCGTACCCCAGGGTCGAGTACGTCGTCAGCGCCCCGCAGAACCCCGTACCGGCCAGCGCCATCACCCCGTCACCCGCGGGCAGCCCGGCCAGGAACCCCAGCACCAGCGACCCGGCCACGTTGACCGTCAGCGTCCCCCACGGGAAGACCGTGTCGTGGCGGGCCTGCACCGCCCGGTCCACCAGGTAGCGCAGCGGCGCCCCCACCGCCGCGCCCAGCACGACCAGCAGCACCGTCATCCCGCATCCGCCCCTCGCCGAGCCGCTCGCCGAGTCCCTCGCCAGGCCCCTCGCCGGGCGCCCACGGCCGTCACCCGCCCGCCCGCCTGACGCCGGCGATCCGGCGGGTCAGCCACATGCCCGCCGCCACGGCCGCCAGCGCCGCGGCCATCGTGGCCACCAGGTAGGCCAGCCCCGTCGCCGGAGCACCCGCCGCCACCGCCTGCCGTACGCCGTCCGCGTACGTCGAAAAGGTGGTGTAGCCGCCGAGCACCCCCACGCCCAGGAACGGCCGGACGAGCCGGTGGGCCCGCCGCACCTCCGTGATCACCACCATGAGCACCCCTATGAGCAGGCAGCCCGACACGTTCACCCAGAACGTCGCCCACGGGAAGTCCGCGGGACCTCCCGGCATGGCGCTCTGCACGCCGTGCCGCGCGAGTGCCCCCAGCGCACCGCCGGCCGCGATCGCCGCCGGCACCGGCCAGCCCCCCTCGGCGCGCTGGGCGGGAACGTGCAGGTCGACATCCGGGTCGATCGGACGATCAGTCACGGAACTCTCCCCGTGTCGGCAGACCGGATGCCGGGAACCTCTCTAGACAACCTGGGAGCCGCACGGAGGACCGGTTGAGCACGAAGGACGCGATCGCCTTCCTCGCAGGAGCCGTCATCGTCGTTTCCCTCATCAACAGCGCCAAGACCGCGCCGGCCACCGCGGCCGGCCCGCTGGGCAACGTCAGCGGCACGCTGCCCGGCCTGGCACCCATCATCTCCGACGCCGAGAAGGCCGACGCACGCGCCCTCATCCAGCGTCTTCGCGTCAAGCGGCTGGGCCCCGGCACCGGATACCGGCGCACCAGGTACGGCGAGAACTGGGCCGACGACGCCGTGGGGGTGCCGTACGCGCGCAACGGCTGCCGCACCCGTGACGACCTGCTGGCCCGCGACGGCCGCGACGTGGCCTACCGGGCGGGCTCCAGCTGCGTGGTGGTCTCCATGAGGCTGACCGACCCCTACACCGGCCGGGTCATCCACTGGCGCAAGTCCGACGCCGACGAGGTGCAGGTCGACCACGTGGTGCCGCTCAACTACGGCTGGCGCATGGGCGCGCCGCGCTGGCCGATGACCAAACGGCTCGACTTCGCCAACGACCCGCTCAACCTGCTGCCCGTGTACGGCGGCGCCAACGAGGACAAGGACGCCTCCGGCCCCTCGCGCTGGCTGCCGCCGCGCCGGGTCATCCGCTGCGCCTACGTCACCCGCTTCGCGCAGGTCGCGCTGAAGTACGACGTCCCCGTCACCCGTGCGGACAAGAAGGTCATGCTCGCCCAGTGCCGGTGACGGCTACCGGGGGTCGAGCCAGTCGAAGCCGTGCGCGTACGTCTGCTCGGCCAGCACCCGCTGCCCGGCCGTGCTCGGGTGGAAGTAGTCCCACTTGCTGACGTGGTCGAGGGTGAAGGGGAAGGAGAACACCGCGCCTCCGTCGGTGCGGCAGGAGGGCCCGTACGCGGCGCACGCCCTGGCCGCCTCGCGGTTGTAGGCCATCACCCGCTCCCGCACCCTGGACCTGCGCTGCTTGTCGGCCCGCTTGGCCGACCTGGGCTTGGCCAGCATCGTCTGGCAGATGCGGCCCAGCGTCCAGAACGAGCGGGCCAGCGGGTTGTCCTTGCCCGCGCGCCACAACCGCCGCAGGTCGGGGATGCTGGCGAAGAACACCCGGGCGCCGGGCATCCCGGACCGCAGCTCCTGCAGCGCCCGGTCCAGCCGGGCGCGGTAGGTCGACACGGGGGTCATCGCCTGCTCGGTGCGTACGCAGGCGTCCTGGGCTCCGATGAGGATCGTCACGTAGTCGGCCTTGGCCTCGACCGCCTTCTTCACCTGGCCGAGCAGGTCGGCGCTGGTCGACCCGGGGACGGCGAAGTTGAGGTTGTGGAGCGTTCCAGACAACCGCGACAGGCGCAGGTAGTGGCTGGACACCTCGCGGTTGTCGCCCGACGACCAGGAGCGTGAGGGGCAGGAGACGTACAGGCCGCAGGCGTTGAACCCGGTGGAGATCGAGTCGCCGAGCGCGGCCATGATCTCGGGCACGGGCTGGACGGAGACGGCGCGTGCGGCGCCGGAGCCGGAGAGGACGACCACGGCGGCGAGGGAGGCGGAGCCCAGACGAGCGATCATGGCCCCCAAAGTAGGGAGTAGATCACGGGTGTCCTATGACGTCAGGGCGAGGTCTGCCATTTCAGGACCGACTTCATATCGCCGCTTGACAGGTCCGCAGGGGTCAAGGTGTGGCGGAATCCCCCGTGCGTGCGGTTTCATCCGGGTTCAATGTCCATAACCTCACATTCACGGGGGTCCGAGTCGAACATGTTCAGTTCCCGCATAGAGTGTCTCGGGTGAGTGTCGCGCTCGGAACAACCCGCCCGCTACCGGTTCGCACCACCCCTGTCGGCGACCCCGGTGACCTGCTGGCTTCCCTGCCCAGGACGGCACCTTACGCCTGGGTCAGAAACGGCGAGGGCCTGGTCGGCTGGGGCGAGGCCGCCCGGGTCACCGTGCCCCCGGGCCCGGGCAGGTTCGCCTGGGCCCGCGAGTGGCTGGCCACCGTCCTCGGCGACGCCCACATCGACGCCCACATCGACGACGCCGTACGCGGCCCTGTCGCCTTCGGCAGCTTCACCTTCGACGAGGACGCCCGCGGCTCCGTCCTCGTCGTCCCGCGCGCGGTGCTCGCCCGGCGCGACGGGCACGCCTGGCTCACCACGATCGGCGAGGCGCCGCTGGAGACGTACGCCCCCGTCCGCGACCCCGGCCGCATCAGCTACGGCGACGGCAGCCTGAGCGCCCCCGAGTGGGAACACGTCGTCGCCCGCGCCGCCCGGCGCATCCGCGACGGCGAACTGGAGAAGGTGGTGCTGGCCCGCGACCTGCTCGCCACCGCGGAGCGGCCCATCGACGTGCGGCTGCTGCTCACCCGGCTGGCGCGGCGCTACCCCGAGTGCTACACGTTCTCCGTGGCGGGGCTGGTGGGGGCCACTCCCGAGCTGCTGATCCGGCGCACGGGCCAGGAGATCGAGTCGCTGGTGCTGGCCGGCACGACGCCGCGCGGCACCGGTCCCGCCGACGACCTCGCGCGGGGCGCCGCGCTGTTCGCCTCGGCGAAGGACCGCCACGAGCACGAGTGCGCGATCGCCTCCGTACGCGACACGCTGGCGCCGCTGTGCTCGGCGCTGATGACCCCCGACGAACCCGAGCTGCTGATGTTGCCCAACGTCCAGCACCTGGCCAGTCACGTCACCGGCCGGCTGGCCGACGGGGCGTCGGTGCTCGACGTGGTCGCCGCCATGCACCCGACGGCGGCCGTCGGAGGCACGCCCACCGGCACCGCCATCAAGGTCATCCGCGAGCTGGAGGGCATGGACCGCGCCGGTTACGCCGGTCCCGTCGGATGGATCGACGCCAACGGCGACGGCGAGTGGGGCATCGCGCTGCGCTCGGGGCTCGTGCAGGGGCGTCGGGCGAGGTTGTTCGCGGGCGGCGGCATCATGGGCGACTCCGACCCGGCCGCCGAGCTGGCCGAGGCCCAGGCGAAGTTCCGCGTCATGCAGTATGCCCTGGAGGGCTGATCACTGCGGCACGTGCAGGTCCTCGCCCACCGACACGCGGGCCCGGCCGGCCGTCAGCCCGGCCACCCAGTCGGTGAACGCCGCCACCTCTCCGGCGTCCACCGCCACGGCGAAGGTCACCTCTCCCGCGTACGACACGTCCTGCACCAGGTGGCGTGAGGCGCGCAGGTCGTTCTCCACCCGGCCGGCCTGGTCGTGGGCGACCGCCACGCGCACCAGCCTGGCCGGCACCATCCGCACCGGCTCGGCCCGGTCGAGGGTCTCGGTCACCGCCGAGCCGTAGGCCCGCACCAGCCCGCCCGCGCCCAGCAGCGTGCCGCCGAAATAGCGGGTCACCACCGCCACCACGTCGCTGAACCCCCTGCCCACCAGCGCCTGCACCATGGGCGTGCCCGCGGTGCCGCCCGGCTCGCCGTCGTCGTCGCCCTTCTGGACGCGCTCGCCGATGACGTAGGCCGTGCAGTTGTGGGTGGCGGACGGGTGCTTCTGCCGGCGCTCGGCGATGAAGGCCGCCGCCTGCTCGACCGTGCGCGCCGGCGCCAGCGCGCAGATGAACCGCGATCGCCGCGCCTCGGTCTCGTGCTCGACGGGGGTGGTGATGGTCAGGTACGGCGCAGGCACATCCCCCAGCGTATTGCCCCGCGGCCTCACCCCCGATCCCCGGCGTCCTGCTCCGCCGCCACGGCGGGCGGCCCGTGACCGCGCTGCCGGTCCATCTCCCGCCATTCGCGCCGCAGCCCTGTCAGGCTGGTGGTGAGCCCGTACGCGGACCCGGAGGCCAGCAGGGTCGGCGCCAGCCCGGCCGCGGCGACCGCGACCCCGCCCAGCAGACCGCCCAGCGGGATTCCGGCCCAGGCCAGCGACGTCTGCAGGGCGTTCACCCGGCCGAGCAGGGGCCGTGGCACCCGCTCGTACGAGATCGCCCCCAGGATGGGGTTGAGGAACCCGCCGGCGAGCCCGCCGACCGCGAACACCGCCACGATGGCGGGCAACGGCAGGTCGGTGGCGAGGATGAGGAATCTCGGCGGTCCGGCGATCAGGAACGCGACGAAGAACACCGGCCTGCGCCGCATGCGGTGCGCGACCGCCGCGGCGACCAGACTGCCGCCGGCGGCGGTCGCCCCCATCACGGCGCTGTTCAGGCCGAGGGCCGCGGGGCCGTGGCCGGACTCCTTGGCCCACACGGGCGCGAGCACCTGGCTGAAGGCCGCGTCGAGCAGGTTGGTGATGCCGACCATGAAGGCCACGGCGAGGAGCAGCGGCTCGCCGCGCAGGAACGCGAAGCCATGGCCGAAACGCCGCCAGTACCCCTCCTCGTCCTGCTCGGCCGGCGCGCGGTGTCCCATGCCGCGCGGCAGCGCCCACGCCACCAGCATGGACCCGAGCGCGAAACACGCGGCGCTGACCACCAGGCTCGTCATCGCGCCGGCCAGCGCCACGACCGCACCGCCGGCCGCCGGCCCGGCCGTCTGCGCCAGGCGGTCCGTCACGCCCATGAGCCCGGCGGCCCGCTCCAGCGGCACCCGCCCGCGCTCGGCCGCCTCCGGGACCATGACCTGTTTCGCCAGATCTCCAGGCCCCCGGGCCGCACCGATCACCGCCACCAGCGCGATCAGCGCGCCGAGCGGCAGGAGACCGAGCCCGTGGAGCAGGACCACCGCCCCGGCGGTGGAGGCGCTCACCAGGTCGGTGACCCACGAGATCCGGCGCGGCCCCCGGTCGACCATCGGCCCGGTCAGCGCCTTGGCCAGCACGTACGGCGCCATCTCCGCGAACGCCACCAGGCCCGTCTGGGCCGCGCTGCCCGTGGACTCCAGCACGAACCAGGGCAGCGCGATGGCCGACACGCGCGTCGCGGTCAGTGACACGGTCACAGCGGCGAGCAGCCCGGTCAGCGGGCGTAAGGACGCACGCCCTCTCATCAGGTCTCCTCCGGCGGTTCGGGGAGCAGCTCGGTGATCAGCGAGACGCGCGCCGAGCCTTCGGGCGCGATCGCACCGGGCTCGTCCTGCCGGTAGCGGGCGATGACCGCGCCCAGTTCCTCGCGCAACCGCTGGCCCTCTTCCGGGGTGAGGCGCAGCGCGAACGAGCTGAGGTCGAGCACGTGCCGCCACTCCCCCGGCATGGTCTGCATCTCGTTGAGTGCCCGCTGGGTGCGCAGGTTGTAGAGGGCGGCGATCGACTGCAGGTAGGCCAGCACCGCCTCCGGCTCCCGCTCCGCCAGTTCCTCGCCGGTCAGGCGGGTCGTGCGGTGGACCGAGCGCCACCAGCGCTCGCGCGCGTTGCCGCGCTCGGTGTCCTCCTCGACGAAGCCCGCCGCGCCGAGCCTGCGCAGGTGGTAGCTGGCCGTGCCCGAGTTGACCCCCAGGCGCTCGGCCAGCCGGGTCGCGGTGGAGGGACCGTGCCGGCGCAGCAGGTCCACGAGCTGCACGCGAACCGGATGGGCCAGGGCCCGCAGGCCTTTGGCATCGAGGACGACCACGCCGTCCCTGGATTGCGTCATGCGGCGAGACTAAACCACCAACAGTTCTTCGCAAAGACTTCTTCGCGAAGAACTGTTTGCATTCGGCGCGGCCGGGCATGCGACGGCCGCCCGGCTCCAGGAGCTCGGGCGGCCGTCGCGCTGGGTAATAACGGGCCGTACAGGAGTGAGCGCCACCGTACGACGCCGGGCGCCTTTACGTTGTAGATCAATCGATCCCCCGATGGCACGAGTCGCACCTATGGGGTCCCTGCCCGGTCGGTACATTTGGAGAATCGCCCGAATCGGTCAAATGTCGCCCAAAGTCACTCCCGTTCCAGCTCGTGGGCGAGTTCCTCCAGCTCCGCCCCGCCGGACATGAGCGTGGTCAGCTCCTGCGTGGTGATCTCGCCCTTGGCGTACTCGCCGAGGCTCGTGCCCCGGTTGAGCAGCAGGAAGCGGTCGCCCACCGGGTAGGCGTGGTGCGGGTTGTGGGTGATGAAGACCACGCCGAGGCCCCGGTCGCGGGCTCTGGCGATGTAGCGCAGCACCACGCCGGCCTGTTTGACGCCCAGCGCCGAGGTCGGCTCGTCGAGGATGAGCACGCGGGCGCCGAAGTACACGGCCCTGGCGATGGCCACCGACTGCCGCTCACCGCCGGACAGCGTGCCGACCGGCTGGTCCACGTCGCGGATGTCGATGCCCATGGCCCGCAGTTCCTCGCGCGCCACCCGCCGGGCCTTGGCCACGTCGAAGGCCAGGCCCTTGCGCGGCTCCGAGCCGAGGAAGAAGTTGCGCCACACCGACATGAGCGGGATCATCGCCAGGTCCTGGTAGACGGTGGCGATGCCGCGGTCGAGCGCCTCGCGCGGGCTGGCGAAGCTCACCTCCGCCCCGTCGACCAGCAGCGTGCCCGCGTCGTGCCGGTGCACACCGGACAGGATCTTGATGAGCGTCGACTTGCCCGCGCCGTTGTCGCCGAGCACGCAGGTGACCTGGCCGGCCGTCACGCCCATCGACACCTCGCGCAGCGCCAGCACCGAGCCGAACGTCTTGCCGATGCCGCGGGTCTCCAGAATCAATGTCGCACCTCCTCGGCGTACCGCCGCACGAGACGGTTGGCCAGCGTCGCCAGCAGCAGCATCGCGCCGAGGAAGAACTTGAACCAGTCGGCGTCCCAGCCCAGGAACACGATGCCCTTGTCGGCCATGCCGAAGATGACCGCGCCGATGGCGGCCCCGACGGCCGAGCCGTACCCGCCCGTGAGCAGGCAGCCGCCGATCACGGCCGCGATGATGTAGATGAACTCCTGCCCGATGCCGATGTTGGCCTGCACGGACGTGTAGCGCAGCGCCATGATCGAGCCCACCAGCCAGGCCGCGAACGCCGTGGTCATGAACAACGCGATCTTCGTCCGCGCGGCCGGCACGCCGACGTTGCGGGCGGCCTGCTCGTTGCCGCCCACCGCGAAGATCCAGTTGCCGGCTCTGGAGCGCATGAGCACCCAGGTGGCCACCGCGGTCACCAGGATCCACCACAGGATCGCCACCCGGAACGAGGTGCCGCCGATCTCGATCGTGCCCGCGAAGACCGCGGCCGCGCCCTCGAACCCGTCGGCCCTGCGCAGCCCGCTGACCTGCACCGTCCCGGTGATGGCCTTGGTGACGCCGAGGTTGATCCCCTGCAGCATGAGGAACGTGCCCAGAGTGACGATGAAGCTGGGCAGCCGCGTCCTGGTGACGACCATCCCGTTGGCGAACCCCACGGCCAGCGCCACGACAAGGCCGGCCAGCATGGCCGCCCACACGTTGAAGCCGAACCGGGTGGCCAGCGTGACCAGGATCAGCCCGCTGGTGCCGGTCAGCACGCCGGCCGACAGGTCGAACTCGCCGCCGATCATCAGCAACGCCACCGCGACCGCCATGATGCCGAGGGTGGCGGCCGGGTCCAGCCAGTTGGCGATGCCGGCCGGCGAGCGGAAGACCGGCGACTGGGAGGCGAAGAACGCGAACACCGCGACCATGCCGACGACCGCGCCCAGTTCGGGCCTGATCAGCAGCCGCCGGACCCTTCCCACGTCGGCCATGCGGTCGTCGGCCCGGACCTGCGCGCCCGTCATGCGGCCTCCCCGGCGCACGGCGTCATCGGGTGCCCGCCTCGGCCAGCTTGGCCACCTGCTCGGCGTTGTCCTTGGTGACGAAGCCCGGCCCGGTGTTGACCGGCAGGCCGCCGCCGACGGTGTTGAGGTTGGTCCTGTACAGGTTCAGGAACGTGATCGGCAGGAACCCCTGCAGGTACTGCTGCTGGTCCACGGCGAACAGGATCTCGTCCGCCTTGATCGCGTCGACCACGTCGGCCGACAGGTCGAACGTGGCGAGCTTGGCCTGCGAGCCGGAGTCGGCGACGGCGTCCCTGGCGGCGATCGCGATGGCCGGGTTGAGCGCCAGCACGCCGTTGATCTGCTGGTCCGACTGGAGCTTCGCGGTGACCTTGGAGGTCACGTCGGCCAGGTTGCTGATGTCCACCTGCAGCCGCTCGACCGTGCCGCCGAGTGTCTCCTCCGCGCCCTTGCAGCGCTGGTCGAGGCCGACGTTGCCGGCCTCGTGGACGACGCAGACGAGCTTGGTGACGCCGGCCGCCTTGAGCTGCTCGCCCGCGCCGCGCCCGGCGACGTCCTCCGACTGGCCGACGTGCGTGAGGGCGCCGAAGGCCTTGGACGACTCCGCGCCCGAGTTGATCGTGACGACCGGGATCTTCGCCGCGACGGCCTTGCCGACGGCCTCCTTGAGCGCGTCGGGATTGGCCATCGAGACCACGATGCCGTCCACCTTCCCTGAGACGGCCTGGTCGATGAGCTGCGACTGTTTGGCGGGGTCGCCGTCGCCCTGGTAGGTGACCTGCACGCCGTACTGCTTGCCCGCGGCTTCCGCGCCGTTCTTGACCACGTCCCAGAAGGCGTCGCCGGGCGCTCCGTGGGTGATGACCGCGAAACTCGCATCACCGCCCCCGTCCGTGGCGGCGGACGAGGCGGGCGGGGCGCTCTCCCCGCCCTCCCCTCCCGAGGAACAACCTGTCATGACAAGCGCGCCCAGCAGGGCCAGCACGATCGGGGTACGTCTCACAGGACACCTCCAAGACCAACGGGCTAGCCACGGTTCTACCTCAATGTCAACACCATGTATAGACATACGGACCAATGCGGCGATCTTCTTCCTTTCGCGGCGGGCGCGGCACCGTCCGTGCTTGACTGGGCCGATGGACGCCGAGGCACCCCTGGCCAGGCACGCCGTCGTCATCCCCGGCGGAATGCACGGACCGCGGGCCGGCCTGCTCATGTACGCGGGCGAGGCGGTGGCCCGCTGGGGCGCGACCGTGGAGCTGATCGAATGGTCACCGCCGCAGGGGCTCTCCTTGGAGGAGCGGCCGGCGTGGGTGCGTGAGCAGGTGACGGCCGTCGCCGGCAGGCTGCCCGCGCCCCTGCTGATCGGCAAGTCGCTCGGCACGTTCGCGGCCTCCGTGGCGGCCGATCGGGGCCTGCCGGCCGTGTGGCTGACGCCGCTGCTGACGGTGCCGGCGTGCACGGACGCGCTGCGCCGGGCCACGGCGCCGTTCCTGCTCGTCGGCGGCACCGCGGACATCTTCTGGGACGGAGCGCTGGCGCGAGAGCTCACGCCGCACACGCTGGAGGTGGACGGCGCCGATCACGGCATGATGGTGCCGGGGCCGCTGCGCGGGAGCGCCGAGGTGCTGGGCCGGGTGACCACGGCCATCGAGACCTTCCTCGACCGCGTCGTCCGGTGTCCAGGCGTCTCACCCGGCCGCGCAGACCTTCCCGATCAGAGCGGATGAGCCGGACCCCGCGCGGACCCTTCCGAGGGCTCGAGGTCAGCGAGCGCACGGCCCGCCGGAGCCCGGCAGGCTAGTCCTCGCCGGGTTTCCAGCCGAACACGTACGCCATCACGAAGGCGAGCAGGCCGGTCGCCCCGGCCGCCACGGTCATCGCCAGGCCCAGCGCCGACACGACGCCGGAGACGAGGCCGGGGCTGCCGGCGATCAGGCCGGCCGCCTGGGTCAGCACGACGACGACCCCGAGCGCGAGGAACAGCACCAGGCCGATCTTGAACAGGACCATGGTCGTGGTCTTGACGGCGTTCACGTTGTGACTTCCTCTCAGATCGGCAGCGCGCCGGTGGCCACCAGCACGCCGATGACGAGGGTCGGGATGACGAACCAGACGATCAGCCGGACGAACGTCCTGGCCGGGTCGACCTGGGCGATGCCGCTGGCGATGTAGATGGGGGCGGCGCCGGGCGGGGAGGCCCCCTCGGTCGAGGCGAAGATCATGACGGCGGTGGCCGCGGCCGCGGGGTCCATCCCGGCGGCGGTCAGCGCGCTGAAGGCCACGCCGCCGACCGCGGCGATCGTCGCGGTGGAGGTCAGCGGCGCGGCCACGATCACGATCAGCAGGCCGACCAGGGTGGCGATGACCACGGCCGGGGCGTCGAGCGACTGCATGATCGCGGTCAGCTGTTCGACCAGGCCCAGCTCGCCCAGCGTGGCGGCGGCCGCGAAGGCGAAGAACAGCGTCGCGCCGATGACCGCGTACCTGGGGGCCAGGTCGGCGAGCAGTTCGCTCCAGGCGCGCCCGGTGCGCGGCAGCCGCCTCCAGGCCACCGCGAGGGTGACGAGTACCGTCAGCACGGGGATCCACACGACGATGCTGACGTCGTCGGCGGCCTCCCCCACCCTCGACTCCATGAGCTCGACGCCGAAGTCCAGGGTCATCAGCACCGGGATGACGATGCCCGCGTACACCAGCAGCGACGTCCACCCGGCTCGCAGCGCCGCCCGCAGCGGGACGATGTCGGCCGCGTCGGTGGCGGCGATCCCGTGCCGCCGCACCCACAGGAACACCAGCACGAACCGGTACGCCACCGTCCACAGCCCGCCGACGAGCGCGGGCACGAACAGCTGGTCGGCGGTCAGGACGGGCGCCACGGCCGCGGACCCGAGCAGCAGGAAGATCGACGAGCTCGGCGGGATCGAGATGCCGAGCCCGGCGTTGCCCGCCACCAGCGAGGCGGCCAGGTCGGGGCGCCAGCCCGACTTCGTCATCCATGGGATGGTCACCGACCCCACGGACGCGGCGATGCCGGACCCGGAGCCCGACGGCCCGCCGAGCAGGGCGGCCGCCGAGGTGGATACGTACCCGGCGCCGCCGCGCAGCCGGCCGAAGACCGAGTTCAGCACGGTGACCTGTTCCTGGATGAGCCCGAGCCGGGTGAGCAGGTAGCCCATGAACACGAACGCCAGCGCCGCGAAGACGACCTCCTCGGCCAGCGCCTCCGTGATGCCCGCCCAGGCCAGGCTGAAGAAGTCCGCGCCGCCGAACAGGCAGATGGCCACGAACCCGAGGAGCATCGCCTCACCGATGCCACGTTTCAGCACGCCGTTCCAGACGACGATGATGGCGATGTAGGCGACGAGCGCCCATACGGCGATTCCCATGGCGAAGTTCCTCCAGTGGGGGACGGTTCCACGCGCCCCGGCGGGCGGCGGGCGGGGTCCCGGGGGTTCAGCCGTCCGAGGACGGCGGGTCGGCGAGCCTGCGGGCCAGTGCCACGGTGCGGCGGGCCCTGGCGACGATCGGCGCGTCCACGAAACGGCCGTCGGGCAGCGCGATCGCGCCGGTGTCCGTCCGCTCGGCCCGTTCGGCGGCCTCGACGATCTCGGCGGCCCTGGCCACCTCGTCGTCGTCAGGGCGGAAGGCTCGCCTGATCACGGGGATCTGGCGGGGGTGGATCGCGGTCCTGCCGAACAGGCCGAGCGCGCGGCCGGCCCGGCAGGAGGCCAGCAGGCCGGCCTCGTCCCCGACGTGCGGGTGGACGGACATGGGCACCGGGGGCAGGCGGGCCGCGGCGGCGGCCAGCACGACCTGGAGCCTGAGGTGGTTCATGGCGTGCTCGTCGGTGACGGCGAGCTCGGCGGCCAGGTCCTGCTCGCCGAGCGCGACGCCGGCGACACGCGGGTGGGCCGCGATCTCGCGGGCGGCGACGATTCCCGCCGCCGATTCGAGCAGCGCGTACGCGGGCGCTCCCGCCATCAGGTCGAGCACGGCGGGGGACTCGACCTTGGGCAGCCGTACGCCGTCGGCCAGTTCGCCGACCGCCTCCAGGTCGGCCCGGCCGCGCCCGGTCGACAGGTCGTTGACCCGGACGTGCACCCGCGGGCCGGACGGCTCGCCGGCGCGGGAGCGCAGGTAGGCGACGGCGTTGGCGCGGGCCTCGTCCTTGCGGGCGGGCGCGACCGCGTCCTCCAGGTCGAGGATCACCACGTCGGCCCCGGACGCGACCGCCTTGCCGAACCGCTCGGGACGGTCGCCGGGCACGTACAGCCAGGTCACGGGCGGGTTCACGCGATCACCCCGGCCTCGCGCAGCGCCGTGATCCGCTCGTCGGGGTAGTCGAGCTCGGCGAGCACCTCGTCGGTGTCCCTGCCCAGGGGCCGGCCGGGCCAGCGGATCTCGCCGGGCGTGTCCGACATGCGGAAGATCACGTTCTGCATGGTGACCGAGCCGAGTTCCTCGTCCGGCGCCTCCACGAACGTGTTGAGCGCCGCATACTGCGGATCGCGCGCGATGTCTGAGATGTCATAGATGGGCGCGACCGCGGCCTGCACCTCCTCGAAGCGGGCGATGACCTCGTCGGCGTCCCGCTCGGCGATCCACGAGGCGACCGCCTCGTCCAACTCGTCGACGTGCTGCACCCGTCCGTGCCCGCTGGCGAACCACGGCTGCTCGACCAGGTCGGGCCGCCCGACGAGGGTCATCACCCGTT
Organism: Nonomuraea mesophila; assembly: GCF_004352805.1. NCBI lineage: Bacteria > Bacillati > Actinomycetota > Actinomycetes > Streptosporangiales > Streptosporangiaceae > Nonomuraea > Nonomuraea mesophila. The sequence continues at coordinate 94,163 of NZ_SMLD01000009.1, read as the reverse complement.
CGGCGATGGGCTGGGCGCTGGTGGAGATGGCCAGCCAGCGGCCGTCGCGGGTGCGGTAGGTGTTGCGCGGGGCGTTGCTGGTGGAGCGGTTGCCGGTGCGCTCGGGCACGATCCCGAGGGCCTTGTACGCGCTCATCTGCGGCCCCAGCAGGCCGAGGATGGGCTCGATGATGGCCAGGTCGATGACCTGCCCGCGGCCGGTGCGCTCGCGGGCGTGCAGCGCCAGCATGATGGCGTACGACATGGCCAGGCCCGCGATGCCGTCGGCGAGGGCCAGCGGCGGCAGCGTGGGCGGGCCGTCGGGCTGGCCGGTCATGGCCGCGAACCCGCTCATGGCCTCGGCCAGTGTCCCGAACCCCGGCCGCGAGGACATCGGGCCGAACTGCCCGAAGCCGGTCATCCGCGCGACGATCAGCCGCGGGTTGGCCCGCAGGAGGTCATCGGGGGCGAGGTTCCAGCGTTCCAGGGTGCCGGGGCGGAAGTTCTCGATCAGTACGTCGGACCGCTCGGCCAGGCGGCGAAGGATCTCCTGCCCCTCGGCCCGCGACAGGTCGACGGCCGCGTTGCGCTTGTTGCGCGACAACGTCTTCCACCACAGCCCCACGCCGTCCACGGACGCGCCGTGCCCGCGTGAGGGGTCGCCGCGGCGGGGATGCTCGATCTTGATGACGTCGGCGCCGAAGTCGCCCAGCATCATCGCGGCGGAGGGACCGGCGAACAAGGTCGCCGCGTCGATGACCCGCAGGTCAGCGAGGCTTGTCATGGGAATGTAACTTATAAGAAATATGTCATAGGTCAAGACCTGAGCCTCGTCTGGGAGACTTGACGCATGCGGACCCCACGACCTCCCATGAGCAAGGCCGAGTACGTCTACAGCGTGCTCCTCGACGAGATCCGCAGCGCGCGGATCCCCGGCGGCACGGCGTTGCGGGCCGGCGAGGTGGCCAAACGGCTGGGGGTGTCGGTCACGCCCGTGCGCGAGGCCCTGCGCAGGCTGGAGAAGGACCGGCTGATCAGCTACGAGGCCCACCACGGCGCGACCGTGGTCGATCTGGGCGACGAGGCGCTCGCCGAGTACTACGGCCTGCGCGCGGTGGTCGAGGGCCTGGGGGCGCGGCTGGCGGCGGCCAGGATCACCCCGGAGGAGCTGGCCTCGCTGCGCGAGCTGCACGCCGCGATGGCCGAGCACGCCGAGCACGGCCGGTACGACCTGCTCGGCGAGCAGAGCAGGCGCTTCCACCTGCGCATCGTCGACATCGGCGGCCCCGCCTTCCTGGGCGCGCACGCCCGATCGGTGCGCAACAGCTTCCCCGTGCCTGCCGAGGCGTCGCTCTGGCTGGACGAGGCCCAGGTCAAGGCACAGATGGAGGCGCACGAGGGCATCCTGGCGGCGCTGGCCGCGGGCGACGGGGCAGCGGCGGAACGCATCATGGTCGACCACGTCAACCGGGCCGGCGAATACCGCCAGGAGACCTCCGGCCCGCTGCCGGGAGACCTGGCATGAGCGGCGTCACGCCCGGCGGGCGGCTCGGCGGCGTCAAGGGGGTGCTGTTCGACCTGGACGGCACGCTGCTCGACCACCGGGGCGCCGCCGACGCCGCCATCGTGTCCTGGGTGTCCGCCCGCGCGCCCGGCCACCCCCGGCTGGGCGAGGTGGCCGCGCTCTGGGCGGAGCTGGAGGTGCCGTACCTGGCGATGTGGCAGCGCGGCGAGTGCTCGGTGCAGGAGCAGCGGCGGCTGCGGCTGCGCGGGCTCTGCGCGGAGCTGGCCGTGCCCGAGCCCGGCGACGCCGCCTACGCCGACTTCGCCGCCCGCTACCGGCGCGGGTGGACGGCCTTCCCCGACGCGGCCGAGACGGTGCGGGCGCTGGACGGGTTCGCGCTCGGCGTGCTCACGAACGGCACCCAGCCGATGCAGGAGGAGAAGGTCCGGGCGATCGGGCTGGCCGGGCTGGTGGGCCCGGTGCTGACGGGTGAGGTGCTGGGCGGGCACTTCAAGCCGTCGCCCGCGTCGTACACCGGGGCCGCGTGCGCGCTCGGCCTGGCGCCGGAGGAGGTCGTGCTGGTGGGCGACGACGTGGTCAACGACGTGACGGCGCCGGCGGCGGCCGGGATGCCGTCGGTCTGGCTCGACCGGTCCGGCGTGGAGCGGCCGCCCGCCGGGTTCCCCCGCATCACCTCACTGGCCGGCCTTCCGCGGCTCCTCGGCGACCTCGGCCAGCGCGGAGTCCTCTAGCGCGAAGCCGCCCACGTGCGCCAGGTAGTCGCCGGCGGCCAGGGGATCTCCCAGGTAGACACCGCCGGCCCGGCGCACCAGCAGCGCGCCCGCCGCCACGTCCCAGGAGTTGACCTGGGTGCCGTACGCGGCGTCGGACCATCCGGCGGCCACGTGCGCCAGGTTCAGCGCCGCGCTGCCCGGCCTGCGCACGGCGGCGAAGGACTCCAGGAAACGCCGGTAGCGCCGCAGCGCCTCGTCGCCCTCGGCGTCCAGGTCGTGGGGTGAGGGGTAGCTCGTCAGCAACGTCGCCTCGCGGTCGGCGGCGGCCCCGGCGCTGCGCAGCGGCGTGCCGTTGCACCAGGCTTCGTCGGCGGAGGCGGTGAACTCGTCCTCGCGCACCGGGTCGTACACGACGCCCGCCACCAGCTCGCCCCCGACGGCGGCGGCGATGGACACGCAGAAGAACGGCAGCCCGGCGGCGAAGTTGGCGGTGCCGTCGATGGGGTCGACGTACCAGACCAGGTCGCCCGAGCCGGTCGTGCCGCCCTCCTCCCCCACGATCACGCTGGCGGGGTAGCGGGCGCCGATGACCGCGCGGATGGTCTCCTCGGCCGCCCGGTCATGCTCGGTCACGGGATCGTGGAAGTCGCGTTTGGTGGTCACGGCGGGCCGGGACCTGAAGGCCTTGCGCAGCCGGGGGCCGACGGCTCTGGCCGCCTCGGTGGCGGTGTCGAGCAGAGGGGTCACGTCCATGTGGGGCTCCAACGTCAGTCGATCGAGGTCATCCCCACCCTCATGCCCGATCCCGGGCGGCTCGCACGCCCTTTCCTGACCTGTTTGTCAGGACATTATGACCTCGGTTAAGCTGATCAGCATGACCCGCGATCTCGCCATCGACCTGGATCGATCCAGCCCCGTGCCGCTTTATTTCCAGGTGGCCGAGCAGATCGCCGAGGCGATCCGGCGGGGTGACCTGGCCCCGGGCTCGCGGCTCGACAACGAGATCCTGCTGGCCGACAAGCTCGGCCTGTCGCGGCCCACCATCCGCCAGGCGATCCAGTATCTCGTGGACAAGGGCCTGCTCGTACGCAAGCGCGGCGTCGGCACGCAGGTGGTGCACGGGCAGGTCAAGCGCTCGGTGGAGCTGACGAGCCTCTACGACGACCTGCGCAGGGCGGGCCAGGAGCCGGCCACGCAGGTGCTCACCCTGGAGCCGCGCCCGGTCGAGGAGGACATCGCGAGCATCCTGGGCGTGGAGCCGGGCACGGAGATCCTCTACCTCGAACGCCTGCGCTTCGCGGCCGGAGAGCCGCTGGCCGTGCTGCACAACTGGCTGCCGCTCGGGCTGGCCCCGCTCACCGCCGCCGGCCTCGAGGACCGCGGCCTCTACGAACTGCTGCGCGGCGCCGGCGTACGGATGCGGGTGGCCAACCAGCGCATCGGCGCGCGCGCCGCCAGCCAGTCCGAGGCCAAGCTGCTGGACGAACGGCGCGGCGCCCCCCTGCTCACCATGATCCGCACAACGTACGACGACCAGGGCAGGGCCGTCGAGCACGGCTCGCACGTCTACCGGGCCTCGCACTACTCGCTGGAGGTCACGCTCATCGAGCGCTGAGGCCGCGAGCCCGTCAACGATCACCCGCGAGCGGGCGTGCCGGCGGGGTCAGTCCCGGGTGAGCACCACCTTGAGGTCGCCGGTCGTGTGCGGATCGGCGAAGGTCTGGTACGCCTCGTCCATGCGGCCAGGATCCAGCCGCCGCCGCCCAGGCACTGGCCGTACATGCCGGTGCGGGTCAGTGCCGCAGATCGTGACGGCGTCCACCCGCACGATCGCGTCCATCGCATCGAGGACCCTCGCAAGGTCCTCCGGTCCACGGCCGGAGTCGGGATCGCCTGTGTCTTCGGCCCGATGCTCACTCCACGACGTCGCGCGTTGCTGCTCGCCATCGCCGGCGCGTCCCGCACGCCGCCGCCCGGCTCGACCGGGTCGTGCACCCGCGTCGTCGGTCACTCCAGCCACCACCGGGCCGGGCTGAGGCCGCCGCGGCAGAGCGCCCAGGCCGCGGATGACGATGACCGGGCAGCGAGCGTGGGAGGCCGCATGCGCCGCCACGGACCCGATGACCAGCCTGGCCACCGTGCCCGGCCCGCGGGCCCACGAGCAGCGCGGCCTCGGCCGACAGGTCCTCCAGGCGCGTGGTCGCCGAGCCCTCGTACAGGTCCGTTCGCACGTGCAGGCCGCCGGAACTTCGGCCAGGCGTCGACGAAACGACGCCCGGAGAGCGCCGTACCAGGGTGCGTGGATCTGCTCGAGCAGAGCAGCAGGACGGTCTCCACCAGGTGAGCTTCGGCTATGGGGCCTGTCGGCATCGATCACGTGACCGTCGCGAATTGCCTAATTCTGCGCCTATGACGCGTAACTTCTTGAATGCTGCGTCTGGATGCCCATGTGCGTAGATGCAGGCTGAAGGTCGAGGCCGGTCAGTGCAGCTGAAGCTTCCAGCGCCACCGGCGGACGGGGCCGATGGGGGCGGAAAGATGGTCAGGCACATCGTGGTCGGCGTGGACGGGTCCGTACCGGCGAGGGCGGCTGTGGAATGGGCCGCCGCCGACGCCCAGCGCAGAGACCTGGGCCTGCGGATCGTGCACGTGTGCGAGCAATGGCGTTACGGGGACGAGGGAACGAACTATTGTGCCGGGACGCTGGCCGCGGCCGCCGATCGGGCACGAGACCTGACGCGCGACGTCGAGGTGACGACGGAGCTGCTCCCCGGCAATGTGATCGACACCTTGATCGGTGCGTCGGTGTCCGCGGACAGCGTGGTGCTGGGCAGCAGAGGGCTCGGGGGGTTCGCGGGTCTCGTCGTCGGCTCGGTCGGCCGTGGCGTCGCCGGGCACGCCACCGGACCGGTCGTGATCGTCCGCGGACCGTCCGCCGTGGAGCACGGGCGGGTGGTCGCCGGGGACGACGGCTCCGGCGACTCCGAGACCGCCGTGAAGTACGCCGTCGACCAGGCCCGCGCCCGTGGCCTGCCGTTGCACGTCGTGTTCGCCTGGCAGATACCGATTGTCCCGCCGTTGGCGGCGGGATACAGCACGCTCATCGAGAGCGTCCGCGAGCAGGATTTCCGCAGTGCGGCCGAGCGCGTGGCGGCCTGGCGGGAGAAGAACCCGGATGTCGAGATCGTCGGCGAGCAGGTCGCCGGCCATCCGGCCGACGTCCTGATCCGGTCGGGCGGGACGGCGGATCTGGTGGTGGTGGGCTCGCGCGGTCTGGGCGGTTTCGCCTCGGCGGTGCTGGGCTCGGTCAGCCATGCGGTGCTGCACCACGTGACCTCCCCGGTGGCCGTGGTACGCACCCGAACGCACCAGGCGTGATGCCCGAGGGTTACGACGTGCTGCTGCGCGACGGGGAGATCCCGCTTCACCCGGTCGGCCCCAACGCCACGCTGGTGGCCGGGCCGGCGTGCCAGGCGAAGGTGCCTGAGGGGTCGACCTGGCGGGCTCACACAGACTCAACGGGTTCTCAACGCGGCGCCGCCTACCGTCCTGTCATCAGCACCGACCCCGACGGAAGGGCAACGATGCGTACCCGAACGATCATCGCCGCGGGCGTCTTCGCGGCCGCCGCCACACTCGCCTCCCCCGCTCCCGCGCAGGCGGCGGCGCCGTCCTGCCTCACCTACAAGCTCGACGACTCCGGCGCCAAGGACACGTTGTGGGTCTGGAACACCTGCAAGGGGGCGAAGAGCTACAAGGTCAGGCTCGCCAACGGCCAGGACCTGCACTGCTCGTACAAGAGGCCCGGCAGCGGCTACACCAAGTGGTGGTGGAACTGGCCGCGCCGCTTCGACGGGCTCGTGAGCTGCTGAGACCGGCCGTCGCGGGGGCCGGGCGGCCACCGCGGGCGCCGCACACATGACCCGTCCGGATATTTCCGGACGGGTCATCTTTCTTGTCATCAGTGCTCTCCAACCCTTGGCAACGGCCTTTCCGACACTTAAGGTTCAGTGCAATGCCACACATTACTGGGATGGTTCATGACGTCTAAGCAGGTCAAACCCCCGGCCGGTGCCGTACGTACGGCGTCGGGAGCGGTACGGCCCGTCTCCGCGGTGCGCTTGACCGGCGGTCTGCTCCGCGACTGGCGGCACCGGAACAGCACGGCCACGATCCCGCACACCATCGGCCGGCTCAGGGCGGCCGGCAACGTCGCCAACCTGAGCCGCCTCCTGGACCCGGACCCCGCCCCCTACCGTGGCCGCTACCCCTTCCTCGACACCGACCTGTACAAGACCCTGGAAGGGCTCGCGTACGACCTCGGCGACGGCCGCGCCGCGGAGCCGGTCCGGGAGTTCTACGAGGAGGTCGTCGGCCTCATCGAGCGGGTCCAGGCCCCCGACGGCTACCTCAACTCCTTCTTCCAGGACCCGGCGGCGCCCAAGAAGCCGTGGGAGGACCTGGCCTGGGGGCACGAGCTGTACAACCTGGGCCACCTGATCCAGGCCGCCGTCGCCGCGCACCGCAGGATGGGCGACGACCGGCTGCTGCGGGTGGCGACGCGCTTCGCCGACCTGGTGGTCTCCCGGTTCGGGGAGTCGGGCGTCTGCGGGCATCCCGAGGTCGAGATGGCCCTGGTCGAGCTGTACAGGGAGACGGGCGAGCGCCGCTATCTGACGCAGGCGGCCCGGTTCGTCGACCGCCGCGGCACGGGCGCGCTCAGGCACAGCATCTTCCCCGGCGACTACTTCCAGGACCACCTGCCCTTCCGCGAGCTGCCGTCGGTGACCGGGCACGCGGTGCGCATGGGCTACCTGGCGGCAGGAGCGGCCGACGTGCTCCTGGAGACGGGCGACCCGTCGCTGGCCGAGACGCTGGAGCGGCTGTGGGACGACATGGTGGCGAGCAAGCTCTACATCACGGGCGGGCTGGGCAGCCGGCACTCCGACGAGGCGATCGGCGACCGCTACGAGTTGCCCTCGGAGCGGGCCTACAGCGAGACCTGCGCGGCCATCGCCGTCATGCAGTGGGCCTGGCGCATGTTCCTGGCCACCGGCGGCGCCACGTACGTGGACGTGTTCGAGCGCGTGCTCCACAACGCCTACGCCGTGGGGTTGTCCGCGGAGGGCACGGCCTTCTTCTACGACAACCCGCTCCAGCGCCGCCCCGACCACGAGCAGCGCAGCGGCGCGGAGCCCGGCGGCGAGCCGCTGCGGCGGGCCTGGTTCGGCTGCCCCTGCTGCCCGCCCAACATCGTGCGGTGGATGGCCCAGCTCGCCGACTACGTGGCGGCCGAGCGGGACGGCGCCGTGCTGGTCGCCGCCTACACCCCGGCCAGGATCGAGGGCTCGGAGCTGGACCTGGCCATGGAGACCGGCTACCCGTGGGACGGCGACGTGCGCCTCAAGGTCGGGCGGGCGCCGCGCGGGCCGTACGAGCTGATGCTGCGGGTCCCGGGCTGGGCCAGGGACGTGAGCGTCGCCGTCAACGGCGAGCCGCCGGCCGCCGCGCCGCGGGACGGATGGCTGACCCTGCGGCGCGTGTGGACGGCGGGCGACGAGGTACGGCTGCACCTGCCCATGCCGGTCCGGGCGCACGGCTCGCACCCCTACCTCGACGCCACCAGGGGCGCGGTCAGCCTGGCCCGGGGGCCGCTCGTCTACTGCGTCGAGCAGCAGGACAGCCCGGTGCCCGTCGATGACCTGGTGCTTCGTGCCCGCGACATTGTTAACGCGAACATCGAGCGGCGGGACGGAGCCGTCGTGCTCCACGTGGCGGCCGGGTCCGCTCCCCCGCCCTCGGCCGAGCTCTACCCGGAGTTGCCGGCCGCCCAGCCGGAAACGCCGGCGGACGTCACCGCGACCTTCGTCCCCTACTTCCTGTGGGGCAACCGCGGCCCCCAAGCCATGCGGGTCTGGGTCAGGACCCCGGCCCACGAGATCTGACGGAAAGAAGGCGACATGAGGAGATCGGCGGCGCTCACGAGCGCCACCCTGACCGTCCTGCTGGCGCTCACCGCGTGCGGAGGCGGCGGGGCTCCCTCGCCGGGCGCGGGCGCCTCGACCGCGGAGCCCGCGACGGGCGGAACCGTGCACGTCCTGGCGAACGCGGACTTCTCCCACCTGGATCCCGCGCGCGGCTTCGACGGCGGCGTGAACAACTTCTACCGGCTCATCTACCGGGGGCTGACGACGTTCGGCGCGGGCCCGGGGGCCGAGGGCACGAAGATCGTGCCGGATCTCGCCACCGACACGGGCACGCCGTCCGACGACGCCAAGACGTGGACGTTCACCCTCAAGGACGGCCTGTTCTTCGAGGACGGCACGCCGATCGACAGCGAGGCGGTGAAGTTCGGCTTCTCGCGGGCGTTCGACCCGGAGGCCGGGATCGGCTCACCGTACGGCAGGATGCTGCTCGACGCGCCGAAGGACTACAAGGGCCCCTACCTGTCCGGCGACCTCGGCACCATCGAGACGCCCGACGACAAGACCGTCGTCATCCACCTGCGCAAATCCTTCCCCGACTTCCCGAGCGCGCTGGCGCAGCCCGTCTTCGTGCCCTTCCCCAAGGGCACCGGCGCGGGGGCCGCGTTCGACAGCAAGCCGATCGCCAGCGGGCCGTACAAGGTGGCGAGCTACCAGCGCAACGCCTCGCTCAAGCTGGTACGCAACCCGCACTGGAAACGCGAGACCGACGACGTGCGGGCGGCCAGGCCGGACGCGTTCCAGTGGACGTTCGGCCTCGACGCGGCCACGATCGACGAGCGCCTGCTGGCCGGTCAGGGCGCCGACGCCGACGCCATCGGCCCGTCGATCCAGGCGGCGACCGTGGCCCGGGTGCAGGCGCCGCAGTTCAAGGCGCGCACGCTCAGCGGCCTGGGCGGCTGCACGACGTACATGAGCCTCAACACCACCAAGAAGCACCTGGGCGACGTGCGGGTGCGCCAGGCCATCAACCACGCGGTGAACAAGGACACGGTCGTGGCCGCGCTGGGCGGATCCAGCCTGGCGCTCAAGGGCACCGCGATCCAGCCGCCGACCATCGCGGGCCGCGTGGAATACGACCCGTACCCGTACGACGTGAACAAGGCCAAGGCGCTGCTGGCCGAGGCGGGCAAGGCCGGCGGGTTCTCCCTCACGCTCGACACCCGGCCGGTGCCGAAGATGCAGGCGGTCGCGGTGGCGATCCAGGAGGCGCTCAAGCAGGTGAACATCGACGTCACGATCAACAACATCGACACGTCGACGTTCTACGAGGTGATCGGGACGCCCGCGCAGCAGCACGACGCCGCGATCACCGGCTGGTGCCCCGACTGGGCGTCCGGCGCGACGTTCCTGCCGCCGCTGTTCGACGGCCGCTCCATCACCGCGAAGGGCAACGCCAACCTGGCCCAGCTCGACGACAAGGAGATCAACGAGCGCATCGACGAGATCGCCGCCATGCAGGACGTCGAGGCGGCCAACGCGGCCTACGGCGAGCTGGACAAGGAGATCATGAAGCGCGCGCCGATGGTGCCGCTCGCCTACGAGAAGGTCGTCCTGGTGACGGGTTCGAACATCGCGGGCGCCTACCTGTCCGACGCCTACTCCGGCGGGATCGACCTCATCTCCGTCGGCCTGGCCGAGCCGACCACGTAGATGACCGTCGCAGCCCACTCACAGCAGGTGGCGGGCCCGCCCGCAACCCCGCCCGCCACGTCGGGCCGGCGGGTCGCGGGCGCGCTGCTGCACGACAGGGCGGCCGTGCTCAGCAGCGCGTTCCTTGCGCTGATCGTGCTGATGGCGATCTGCGCGCCGCTGATCAGCCTGATCACCGGGCACGGCCCCAACGACTTCGACACGGCCGCCGTGAACACCGACCTGGGCGGGGTGCCGCACGGGCCGCTGGGCGGGATCAGCGCCGATCATCCGCTCGGCGTCGAGCCGCAGAACGGCCGCGACATCCTGGCCCGCATCGCGTACGGCGCCCGCGTGTCGCTGCTGATCGCGCTCGCCGCGACCGCGCTCACGACGCTGCTCGGCGTGGTGCTGGGCATGCTCGCCGGGTTCTTCCAGGGCTGGGCGGACCAGGTGATCTGCCGGGTCATGGACTTCCTGATGGCCTTCCCCGCGCTCATCTTCATGATCGCCATCCTGTCGTCGCTGCCGCAGGGCAACCGGCCGGTGCTGCTGATCGTGGTGATCAGCGTGTTCGGCTGGCCGTACCTGGCGCGGGTGGTGCGCGGGCAGACGATGACGCTGGCGAACCGGGAGTTCGTGGAGGCCGCGCGGGCCTCGGGCGCCTCCACGGGGGCGCTGGTGTTCAAGGAGATCCTGCCGAACCTGCGCAGCTCACTGATCGTCATGACGACGCTGGCGGTGCCCGGCTACGTCGGCACCGAGGCGGGCCTGTCGTTCCTCGGCGTCGGCGTCACGCCGCCCACGCCGTCGTGGGGGCAGATGATCGCCTCCTCGGTCGGGTGGTACGCCGTCGACCCGATGTACTTCGCCATCCCCGGCACGTTCCTCTTCCTGACCGTGTTGTCGCTGACCGTGCTCGGCGACCGGCTGCGGGCCGCGTTCGACTCCGGGGAGGCCGCGTGATGGCGCGCTATCTGGCCGGGCGGGCGGCCGGCGTGGTGCTGATCCTCTTCCTGGTGTGCCTGTTCACGTTCATCATCTTCTTCACGCTCTCCCCCGACCCGGCGGTGATGATCTGCGGGAAGACGTGCACGCCCGAGCGCATTGACCAGATCCGCGGCGTCCTCGGCCTGGACGAGCCGTTCCTCGCGCAGTTCCTCGGCTTTCTCCTGGGCATCTTCGCCGGGCGCGACTACGGCGAGGGCGCGAACCTCGTGCACTGCGCCGCGCCCTGCCTCGGCTACAGCTTCCAGACCAACCAGTCCGTGTGGGACATGGTCGTCGAGCGCCTGCCCGTCAGCGCGACCGTGGCGATCGGCGCGGCGGTGTTGTGGTTGCTCATCGGGATCGTCGCGGGCCTGCTCAGCGCGGTCAAGGAGGGCACCTGGTGGGACCGCGCCGCCATGGGCCTCGCGCTCGGCGGCTCCAGCATCCCCAACTACGTGCTGGCGCTGGCCCTGCAGTACGTGCTGGTGGTGCAGCTGCAGGTGCTGCCGTTCCCGCAGGCGGTGGCGTTCTCCGACGACCCGGCGCTGTGGTTCCAGTCGTACCTGATGCCGTGGTTCGTGCTGGCCACCGGCTACGCCTGCCTGTACGCCCGGCTCACCCGCGCGAACGTGATCGACACCCTGGCCGAGAACTTCATGCGCACGGCCCGCTCGAAGGGGCTCAGCCCTGCGCTGACCCTGCGCAGGCACGCCCTGCGGCCGGCGCTGACGCCGATCACCACGATCTTCGGCATGGACTTCGCCGCGCTGCTGGGCGGCGCGCTGATCACCGAGACGGTCTTCGGCCTCAACGGGGTCGGCAAGATGGCCGCCGACTCGATCGCCAAGAACGACCAGCCGGTGATCATGGCGGTGACGCTGCTGGCGGCGTTCTTCGTGGTGATCGGCAACGTGGTGGTGGACCTCGTCTACACGAGGCTGGACCCGAGAGTGAGGATCACCGCGAGATGAGCGAGCTGCTGGTCGTAGAGGACCTCACCGTCACCTTCCCCACCACGCGCGGCCCCGTCGACGTGGTCAAGGACGCCTCCTTCGCCGTCGGCCGGGACGAGACCGTCGGCATCGTCGGCGAGTCGGGCTCCGGCAAGTCGATGACCAGCCTGGCGATCATGGGGCTGCTGCCCAGGGGCGCGACGACCCGCGGCAGCATCCGGCTGGACGGCGCCGAGCTGCTCGGAGCCTCCCCCAGGGACCTGCGGCGGCTGCGCGGCGACCGGATGTCGATGATCTTCCAGGACCCGCTGTCGTCGCTGAACCCGTACTACACGGTCGGCCTGCAGATCGAGGAGCTCTACCGCGCGCACCGCGGCGGTACGCGCGCGGCGGCCCGCGAGGTCGTCGTCGACGCGCTGCGCCAGGTGGGGCTGACGGATCCGGAACGGCGGGCGGGCCACTACCCGCACCAGTTCTCCGGCGGGCAGCGGCAGCGCGTCATGATCGCGATGGCGCTGGTGTGCTCGCCGTCGTTGCTGATCGCTGACGAGCCGACCACGGCCCTCGACGTGACCGTGCAGGCGCAGATCCTGCGCCTGCTGGCCGGCCTGCGCGAGCAGAGCGGCATGGGCATGGTGTTCATCACGCACGACCTGGCCGTGATCAGCTCGATCGCCACCCGCGTGCTGGTGATGCGGCGCGGCGAGCAGGTCGAGTACGGCACCGCCGAGCAGGTCTTCGCCGAGCCCCGCCACGCCTACACCCGGATGTTGCTCGACAGCATCCCCCGCATCGACGACCCGCTCGACGAGGTGAGCGCATGACGCTGCTGCGCGCGAACGACCTGACCAAACGCTTCGTCTCCCGCGGCCCGCTCGGCGCGAAGACCGCGTTCACGGCCGTCGACCGGGTGAGCTTCGACGTACGGCTGGGCGAGACGCTGGCCGTGGTGGGCGAGTCGGGCAGCGGCAAGTCGACGACCGCCAGGATGATCGCCAAGCTGCTGGAGCCGAGCGAGGGCACGCTGGAGTTCGAGGGCGAGGACGTCACCCGCGCCAAGGGGGCCGCGCTGGCCCGTTTCCGCGGCAACGTCCAGGTCGTCTTCCAGGACCCGTTCTCCTCGCTGAACCCGCGGCACACGGTGGAGCGCATCCTCATGGCGCCGCTGCTCTACCAGGGCATCGCGCCCGACGGCGGCCGCCGGGCGCACGCCAAGGAGCTGATGGAACGGGTCGGGCTCGACCCGGACCACTCGCTGCGCTACCCGGCGCAGTTCTCCGGCGGGCAGGCCCAGCGCATCGGCATCGCCCGCGCGCTGGCCGTCAACCCCAAGCTGGTGATCTGCGACGAGGCCGTCTCCGCGCTCGACGTGTCCGTGCAGGCGCAGGTGATCGAGCTGCTGCGGCGGCTGCAGCGCGAGAGCGGCTTCAGCTACGTGTTCATCGCCCACGACCTGGCCGTGGTGCGGCAGATCGCGCAGCGCGTGGCCGTGATGAGCGAGGGCAGGATCGTCGAGCTCGGGACGACGGCCCAGGTGTTCGGCGACCCCAAGGACGAGTACACGCGCACGCTGCTGGCGGCCATCCCGCGGATCGACCCGGAGTGGGAGCGCCGCAGGAGGGAGAGGGTTTGATCACCGCGACGTACACGATCCCCGGCATGCGGATGCGCGACCACGTGGCCGAGGTGCCGCTCGACTGGTCGACCCCCGGGGCGACGATCAACGTGTTCGCCCGCGAGGTGGTGGACCCGGCCCGCGACGGGGAGGACCTGCCGCTCCTGCTCTACCTTCAGGGCGGGCCCGGCGGCAAGGGACCGCGCCCCACCGGCACGTCGGGCTGGCTCGGGCGGGCGCTGGAGACGTACCGGGTGATCCTGCTCGACCAGCGGGGCACGGGCCGCAGCTCGCGCGTCGACGGCCGGATGATGAGCACGCTCAGCCCGCACGAGGGGGCCGGCCACCTGGCCCTCTTCCGCGCGGACTCGATCGTGGCCGACGCCGAGCACCTGCGTACCACCGTGTTCGGCGGGCGGCGCTGGTCGACGCTGGGGCAGAGCTACGGTGGCTTCCTCACGCTGACGTACCTCTCCCGCGCGCCCGGCGGGCTGAGCGCCTGCTACGTGGCGGGCGGTCTGCCCTCGCTCGACCCCGACGCCGCCGAGGTCTACCGGCGCACCTATCCCCGGGTGGCGGCCAAGAACGACGCCTTCTACCGCCGCTACCCGCACCACGTGGAGACCACCGGCCGGCTGGCCGACCGGCTGGCCACCGGCGACGTGCGGCTGCCGGACGGCGATACCCTCACCGTACGGCGACTCCAGTCGCTGGGCGTCGACTTCGGCATGAAACCGGGCTACGAGCGCATGCACTGGCTGCTCGACGAGGCTCTGCCCGACGGTGGCGGCGAGCCGGCCGAGACGTTCCTGCACCAGGTGCTGGCGCGCTCCTCCTACGCCGACAACCCGCTGTTCGCGGCGTTGCAGGAGAGCATCTACGGCTCGGGCCCCGGCGCGACCGCGTGGGCGGCCGAGCGGGAACGCGCCCGGCATCCCGCCTTCGCCGAGGAGGCCAGGCCGCTGCTGTTCACCGGCGAGATGATCTACCCCTGGATGTTCAGCGAGATCCGCGCGCTGCGCCCCTTCGGCCCGGCCGTGGAACTGCTCGCCGAGCGCGGCACGTGGCCGCCGCTGTACGACCTCGACCGGCTGGCCGCCAACGAGGTGCCGGTGGCCGCCGCCGTCTATTTCGACGACATGTACGTCGACGCCGGCCTGCAACTGGACACCGCCGCCCGGGTCGGCAACACCCAGGCGTGGGTCACCAACGAGTACGAGCACGACGGCATCGGCGACGACCGGGTCTTCGCCCGGCTGACCGGGCTCGTCCGCGACCTAGGAGGAGGAGCCGCCCCGTGACCGACGGCCGGTTGCCCAAGCTGACGGAGATCCCCGCGTTCACCGCGTACATCGCCGAGGGCTGGGACTCCCCCGCCCGCACGCCCGCGCTGGAGCCGGGCGCGGCCGAGGCCGCCGCGGACCACCGGGCCAGGCTCGCCGCCGCGCTGCCCGGCACGACCGCCGTCGTGGCGGCCGGCCGGGCGCCGGTGCGCAGCAACGACACCGCCTACGACTTCCGGGTGGACAGCGACTTCTACTGGCTGACCGGCTGCGCGGTGGAGAACGCCGTGGCCGTCGTCTCGGGCGGCGAGGCCACGCTCTACCTGCCCGCGCCCGCCCGCCCCGGCGAGCCGGGCTTCTACGCCGACGCCGCCCACGGCGAGCTGTGGGTCGGCCCCTCGCCGTCCCTGGAGGAGTGGGCCAGGGCGCTCGGCGTCGAGGTGCGGCCCCTGCCGGACTTCACCGGGCCGCCGGACGGCTCGCTGCTCGCCGGTCCGGGCTGGACGCCGCCGAGGGGGCCGTCGGAGGAGCTCGGCCGGGTGCTGGCCGAGCTGCGCATGATCAAGGACGACTGGGAGATCGCCCGGCTGCGCGAGGCCGTGGACCGTACCGTGGAGGGCTTCGCCGCGGTGCTCGCCGAACTCCCGGCCGCGGTCGCGGGCGGCGGCGAGCGCTGGCTGCAGGGCACCTTCGACCGGCATGCCAGGACGTACGGCAACGGCCCCGGCTACGCCACCATCGTCGGCGGCGGCGCGCACGCCCCCACATTGCACTGGGTGCGCTGCGACGGCCCGGTCAGGCCCGGCGAGCTGCTGCTGCTCGACATGGGCGTGGAGGTACGCAGCCACTACACCGCCGACGTCACCCGCACCTTCCCCGTGTCCGGCTCCTACTCCCCCGCCCAGCGGCAGGTGCACGACCTCGTCGAGCGGGCGCACCGGGCCGGGCTGGCGCAGGTGGCGCCGGGCCGCCGCTTCACCGGCTTCCACCACGCGGCCATGGAGGTGATCGCGCGCGGACTGCACGACTGGGGGCTGCTGCCGGTCTCGGTGGACGAGGCCCTGTCGGAACGCGGCCAGCACCACCGGCGCTACCTGGTCTGCGGCATCGGCCACCACCTGGGCCTGGACGTGCACGACTGCGCGCGGTCCCGCCCGGAGGCCTACCACGGCGCGCGGCTCGCGCCCGGCATGGCGCTCACCGTCGAACCCGGACTGTACTTCCACGCCCACGACCGCACGCTCCCACCGGAGCTGCGCGGGATCGGCGTGCGGATCGAGGACGACCTGCTGGTCACGGCGGGCGGCGCGGAGAACCTCTCCGCCGCCCTGCCCATCGACGCGAGCGGGCTGGAGAACTGGAACAAGGAGAAGTCATGATCGCTCCCGTCTGGCACGGCGTGCACGTCGCGACCGCGCTGCCCTTCAACGACGACCTGTCCGTCGACTACGACGGCTACGCCGAGCACGTACGGTTCCTGGCCGAGGGCGGCTGCGACGGCGTCTGCCCCAACGGCTCGCTCGGCGAGTACCAGACGCTCACGGACGACGAGCGCGCCCGCGTGGTCCGCACCGCCGTCGAGGCCGCCCCCGGCGGTTTCCACGTCATGCCCGGCGTGTCCGCCTACGGCGCGGCCGAGGCGCGGCGCTGGGCCGAGCAGGCCGCCGAGGCGGGCGCCGCCTCCGTGCTGCTGCTGCCGCCGAACGCCTACCGTGCCGGCCGGGAGGCCGTGGTCGGCCACTACCGTGAGGTCGCCAGGGTGGGGCTGCCCGTCGTGGCCTACAACAACCCGCTGGACACCAAGGTGGACCTCACCCCCGACCTGCTGGCCGAGCTGCACCAGGAAGGGCTGATCGTCGCGGTCAAGGAGTTCACGGGGGACGTGCGCAGGGCGTACGAGCTGGCCGAGCGGGCGCCCGGGCTCGACCTGCTCATCGGGTCGGACGACGTGCTGCTGGAGCTGGGCATCGCCGGGGCGGTCGGCTGGATCGCCGGCTACCCGAACATGATCCCGCGCTCCACGGTCGAGCTCTACCGCCTGTCCACCTCCGGCGACCTGGACAAGGCGCTGCCCGTCTACCGCGACCTGCACCCGCTGCTGCGGTGGGACTCCAAGACGGAGTTCGTGCAGTCCATCAAGCTGTCGATGGACCTGGCGGGGCGCAAGGGCGGCCCCTGCCGCCCGCCGCGTACCGCGCTCCCCGCCCAGCCGGCGGCCCGGATCGCCCACGACACGCGGGAGGGCTCCCGGGCTAGGCCCGCTCGACCTCGATGACCAGCGCCGAGGCCGGCCGCAGTGCCGGCGCGGGCAGCCCGACCTCGCCGAGCACCGAGCCCGGCAGCCGCGCCGGGCCGGCCGTCCACCCGGGCAGGCCGGCCCCTTCGGGCAGCGGCCCCGCCACCCGTACGTCGTAGGAGGCCGCCGGGTCGAGGCCGGGCAACCGCAGCGGGGCGGACCCGACGGTGAGCCGGGTGGTGAGCTGCGCGAACGCGAACACCCCACGCTCGGGCGTCACCACGCCGTGCAGCAGCGCCGACGGGTCCGGGTGGTCGGCGCGCACCACCCGGCCTGCGTGCAGCACCGGGCGCAGCCGCTTGTGCAGGGCGATCCACGTGGCCAGCTCCCGCAGTTCGGCCTCGCTCGCCGAGGTCAGGTCCCACTCGACGCCCATGTGCCCGAACAGCGCGGTGGCGGCGCGGAAGGCCAGCGGCAGCCGCCGCGCGGAGCCGTGGTCCTTCGGCGCGCCCACGTGGCAGCCGAGCCGCTCGGGCGGCACCAGCAGCCCCGTCCAGCGCTGGATGGCCTGCCGGTCGAGCGCGTCGTTGCTGTCGGAGGTCCACACCCGGTCGGTGCGGGCCAGGATGCCGTAGTCGACGCGCGCGCCGCCGGACGAGCACGACTCGATCTCCAGCCCGGGGTGGCGGCGGCGCAGCTCGTCGATCAGCCGGTAGGCGGCCTCGGTCTGCGCGTGCACGCCCGGCACGCCGTCGTGCACCGGCTCGGCGATGTCGCGGTTGTGGTCCCACTTGATGTAGTCGAGCGCGTACTCGCCGACCAGGGTGTCCAGCCGCTCCAGCAGGTGCGCGTACGCCTGCGGCTCGGCCACGTCGAGCACCTGCTGGTTGCGCTGCGGCGGCGGCATGCGCTCGGCGTGGCCGAGGATCCAGTCGGGATGCTCGCGGGCCAGGTCGGAGTCGGGGTTGACCATCTCGGGCTCGAACCAGAGCCCGAACTGCATGCCCAGCTTGCGCACCCGGTCGGCCAGCGGGTGCAGGCCGTCCGGCCACACGCCCTCGTCGACGTACCAGTCGCCGAGCCCGGCCCTGTCGTCGCGGCGGTGGCGGAACCAGCCGTCGTCGAGCACGAACCTTTCGATCCCGGCCGCCGCGGCCCGCTCAGCCAGTTCGAGCAGCCGGTCGAGGCCGTGGTCGAAGTAGGTGGCCTCCCAGTTGTTGAGGGTGACGGGCCGCACGGGCAGCGGGCCCTGCGCGCGCAGGTGGTCGTGCAGCCGGCCGCTCGCCTCGTCGAGCCCGCCGCCCGACCAGGTGAAGAACACCCGCGGCGTACGGTAGCTCTCCCCCTGCGCCAGCACGATCTCCCCGGGTTCGAGCAGCTCGCCCGCGGCCAGCAGCGCCGGCCCCTCGGGGAGGCGCTCGGCGTGGTGCAGGTGGTTGCCGCTCCAGCCCGCGTGCACCCCCCACACCTCGCCGGAGCGGAAGCCGAAGCCTTCGGTCCCGGCCACGAGCAGCCCGGTGCCGTCGTGCCCGGTGCGGCCCCGCCGGCTCTCCCTCGACCACACGCCGAACCCGAACGCCCGGCGCTGCGGCGTCTTCTCCATCGCCCACCGGCCGGTGAAGTCGAGCAGCTCGCCCGCCCGCGCCGGCACGGGCAGCGAGCAGGTCAGCCCCTCCAGCCGGTAGGGGGTGGCGGCGGTGTTGGTCACCGTGTGCCGCATCGTCACCAGGCCGCGGGCGTCCATGGCCAGCTTGCTCACCAACGCGAGCCCGGCCCTGGCGTCGGCGGCCTCGACGGTCACCGTGCCCCCCGCGCCGGGGGTCGCCGTCACGTCGAGGCGGCCGAGGCTCCAGCGGACCGGCCAGTGCTCGCCGTCCCGGCCGCCCGACAGGCCCGGCCTGCCGTACCAGCCGTCTCCCTGGGCGGGCAGCAGCGGCGGAGCGGGGGCCAGGGACGCCAGCACGGGCTCCAGCTCCGGCCCGTCGGCCGGCCCCAGGCCGGCGCCGAAGTGCAGCACGCGCGGCAGGCCTGGGCCTGAGTGGTCGAGCACCAGGGCGACACCCGCGGCGGAAAGGATGTGGGGGGACACGTCGGCCTCCTCGACTCGGGGCAGCAGGCGCGGGCCTGCGCCTGGCGACCTTCAGCGGCACGACGCTATCGGACCGGCCGCGGCTGGCCATACCGGCCCTGATCTATTAGGTTAGGCTCACCTAATTATGATCGGAGAGTGCGCGGAGATGATCGAGCCGTATCGCATGTTCAACGTACGGGTGGACCGGCTGGAGCGGTTGAGCCCGTCCTTCCTGCGGGTCACCTTCCAGGGCGACGACCTGCGCGTGTTCGCCGACAACGGCTACGACCAGCGGCTCAAGCTGATCCTTCCGGTGCCGGAACACGGGCTGTCCCACCTGCCGACCGGACCCGGCTGGTACATGCGCTGGCGGGAGCTCGACGAGGACAAGCGCAACCCGATGCGCACGTACACCGCCAGGCTGGTGCGCCCCGAGGCGGGCGAGGTCGACGTGGACGTGGTCATGCACCCCGACGGCGGCCCGGTCGCGCGGTGGGCGGAGCAGGTCCGCCCCGGCGACGTCGCGGCGCTCTTCGGCCCCGACGCGCGCTACGAGGGCCCGCACGGCGGCCTGGAGTTCCGCCCGCCGGCCGGCACCGGCTGCGTGCTGCTGGCCGGGGACGAGACCGCGGTGCCCGCGATCTGCGGCGTGCTGGAGCGGCTGCCGGCGGAACTGGCCGGCGAGGTTCTGATGGAGGTGCCGGGCGAGGACGACGTCCTGCCGGTGGACACCGCCGCCTCGGTCAAGGTGACCTGGCTGGCCAGGAACGGGGGCGAGCGCGGCGCGGACCTCGTCCCCGCCGTACGGGCCGCCGCCGGCCGCCTGCTGCCCCCGCTGCCCGTGCCCGACACCTTCGACGACGTGGACGTGGACGCCGAGGAACTGTGGGAGGTGCCGCAGGAGGAGCCGCCGTCGTACGGGCCGCTGTACGCATGGCTGGCCGGGGAGGCGTCCGTCATCAGGACCCTGCGACGGCACCTGGTCGCCGAACGCGGCATGGACCGGCGCGCGGTGGCCTTCATGGGGTACTGGCGCGAGGGCCGCGCCGAGAACTGACGACCACCCGTACCGTCCCCCACGACCCGTCCCACGCGACCCGTCCCCCGTGTGCCGTCCACCCCGGGCCGTCCACCCTGAGCCGTCCACCCTGAGCCGTCCACCCCGGGCCGTGCACCCCCAGCGGGCGCGCCATCCGGTCGCGCGGGGAGGAGCCGTCACCGAGGCCGGGCGCCGGTCAGTGGAGTTCGCGGGAGCCCGTGGCGGAGAGCACGATGCGCAGGTCGTCCTGGGAAGGCGGCCTGGTCCAGGTCAGTCCGGGCCCGCCGGAGGCGATCAGGCGCGGGGCGACCTCGCGCACCAGCGCCTCCGGAGTGGCGTCCGGCCGCTCGGCCCGGGCCTCCTCACAGCGGTCGAGCACCCGGGCGAGATCCAGCATCATCGTGTTGACGCGCCGACCCGGCGCACCGTCGGTTCGGTGGCCCCCGTCGGTTCGGTGGCCCCCGTCCGTCCGGTGGCTCCCGTCGGTCCCGTAGGTCCCGTCCAACCGGTGGCTCCCGTCGGTCCCGTGGGTCCCGTCCAACCGGTGGCTCCCGTCGGTCCGGTGGCTCCCGTTGGTCGGGTGGGTTCCGTCCGGATGGGTCACGTCCATCCGATGGCTCCCGTCCATCCGATGGGTCCTGTCCGTACGGTGGGTTCCGTGGGTCCGGGGAGTTTCGTCCGTACGGTCCTTGCCCGCCACCGTGGCCGGCCCCGCCGCTTCGGGCACCTGCCTGCCGTTGACGTGCGCCGGGTGCTCATCCCGCGCCACGGACGGCTCGCCGAGCACGGTCACCTGCACCGCGCCGAGGCTCTCGTCGACCGACCGGCTCACGACGCCCTCCGCCTCACCGGCGCACACGACCTCGCGTACCGCCTCGATGAAGCGCGCCGGGTCGATGCCGCCGGCCTCGCCGCCCAGCCGGCCGGGGCCCAGGTGCAGCACCCCCGGCCGCTCGGCCCCCGCCAGCCGGTCCAGCAGCGCCGTCACCGTGTCCTGCGGGTCGTGCAGCGCGGCGTCACCCCGTGCCGCGAACCCGTCGGCGAGCAGGTGCAGCGAGATGAGCCGTGGCGGGTCGTACGTCGTGAGCACTGCCCGCTCGCCGTCGACGGCGAGGCGGTTGCCCGCGTCGTTGTAGGCTCGCAGGCCCTCCATGAACGCCGCCTCGGCCTCCGGCCCGAGCCGGAGCTCCGGGCCCCACTTCCGCTCCACCTCGAACAGCCCGGTGGCCTCGACACCCACGGTGTCCCGGCGGAGCCACCAGACCACCAGGCCCACGACGATGGCGGCGGGCACTGCGACTGCTATCCACACTGTTCTTTGCTTTCCCTCGTGCCTTATCGGGTAGCAGCGTAGTGTGATCATGGCTGACAAATCACGTAATTTCCGCAAAACTCGGCTGTTCGTGACCGTCGCGAGCCCTGCCAGGCACCGAGCCGCGACCTCGCGCCGCCTCCGCCCCGAGCTGCCCGCGCACCCGGCGGGAACCGGCCGCCCGAGCACGTTCCCCCTCCTGGGCCCCCTCCTGGGCCCCCTCCTCGGGCCCTCTCGGGGCCGCACCGTGCCCGAAGAACGGGAATCTTCGATCTGGTAACCGGAATTGTTTTCCTTGGTATTTGACTTTTCCCCCGAAACACCACAAGAGCCCTGAACGCGAGACGCCGGACCTGTACACTCCACCCGAAACACGCACGAAAGCGTGTGTTACGCGAATACGACATCCGCGTGTACGGCAAGGGCGAGGTCCGCGCCACCGGCGGGGGGACGCCCTGGAAAGAGCACGGATGGACCCACTGCGTCTCATCACCAGCCGCCACAACGGCACGGTGACCGTCAGCGTCTCCGGCGAGCTCGACATCGCCACCGCCGAGATGCTCCGCGGGCGGCTGACCCGGCTGCTGCAGGAGGCCGGTGGGGTGCGCCGCGGCAGGCTCAGCCTGGTCGTCGAGGTGAGCGGGCTGTCCTTCATCGACGCGGCCGGGCTCGGTGCCCTCGTCTCGGCCCGGAACCAGGCCATCAGCCAGGACACCCCCCTGCGCGTCACGGGCGCGCCACCCTCCATGAGGCGGCTGCTGCGCATCACCGGCCTGGACGCGCACCTCACCTGAACGCCGGAGCCGCTGATCCTCGACGGCGACACCACGGGGTGCGAGCCGCCCGCCGCGGGCGCGGCCAGGGACGGCTACTCCGCGCCGGCCGGCTGCTCAGCCGACGGCCCGCATGCCGTCGCAGACCACGTCCGCCATCCGCACCCGCCCGTTCCTGGACCGTGCTCCCCGCTCGGCGACCAGGCAACCCCGAAGCAGGTCGGCCACGTCCGGGCCGGTCAGCCCCGTACGTACGGCACCCGCCCGCTGCGCCCGGGCGAGCAGCCGGTCGACGGCGGCGGTGAAGTCGTCCTCCAGCGTGGAGCCCGGACGTAAGGCCGCCCAGGAGCCGCTCTCCAGCATGGCGCAGAGCGCCTGGTTGGCGGCGGCCTCGTCGACGACCTTCGCGAACCAGCCGAAGAACGCCCTGCCCGGGTCCTCGGCGGTGGCCAGGGCGCGGGCGTCGGCCACGAACCGCTCGATCCGCCCCAGCAGCACCGCCTCGAACAGCGACTCCTTGGTGGGGAAGTGCCGGTAGACGGTGCCGACCCCGAACCCGGCCCGCCGGGCGATCTCGTCGAACGAGATCGTCAGCCCGTCATCGCCCAGGGCCTCCTGCGCGATCTGCAGCACCCGCTCCCGGTTGCGCCGGGCGTCGGCGCGCAAGGGCCGGGCCGAGCTGTGGTCGTCGCCCATCAGATCCGGTGGGTGGGCCGCCGCCGGTGCGCCCGCGCGGCTCCCGCGACGGGCAGGGCTCGCCCGTCGCCGGCCTCGGCCGGGGGAAACGGGAAGCCGCTCCCGTCAGGCGGTGCAGGAGTCACGGGCTGGACCTGTCCTCGACGCGGGGGGAGTGCCTCCACGCTGCCGGACGCGGTGCGGGGAGAACCTGGTGATTCTATCGGCCGTCCGCCGCGGCGGCGAGCGGGGCCGGAACCACGACACCCGCCCCGTAGGGCGGGCGTCGCGGGCCGGGGCAACCATCCGGCGGGTCAGTGAGGGGTGCGGGGGCTCAGCATCGCGCCGGGGAGCGGCTGCCACGGACGCCGACGCGCTTGAGCCGGATGCGCTCCGGTCCCGGCACCGGCTCCAGTTCCACCGTGCGCGCGCCTTCGGGCACGTGCCGCGGGTCGTGCGTGATCATCAGCGTCGTACGCCCTGCCATGAGCCGCCGCAACGGCTTCATGACCTGCGCCGCCGTGGCGGCGTCCAGCCCGGTCATGGGCTCGTCGAGCACCAGTACCGGCGCGTCGCGCAGGATGGCCCTGGCGATCGCGACCCGCTGCCGCTGCCCGCCGGACAGCAGCCGGCCCCGTTGCCCCACCGGCGTGTCGTAGCCCTGGGGCAGCGACTTGACGAAGTCGTGCACGCCCGCCGCCTCCGCGGCCCTGATGACCTCGTCGAGCGAGGCGCCGGGCCGGCCGTAGGCGATGTTGTCGCGGACCGATCCCGAGAACATCAGCGTCTCCTGGTGCAGGATCGTGATGTTCTCGCGCAGCGACTCGCGCGTCAGGCCCCGGATGTCGGCGCCGTCCAGCATGATGCGCCCGGCGTCGGGGTCGTAGAAGCGTAGCAGCAGCTTGGCCAGCGTCGACTTGCCCGCTCCGCTGGGCCCCGTGATGACGACGACGTCGCCGGGCTCGGCGGTGAACGACAGGTTCCGAAGCACCGGCCGCGCGCGTCCCGGGTAGGCGAAACCCACCTGTTCGAACGCGATATGCCCGCGGCTCCTGCCCGCGGGCACGGCGCCGGGGGCGTCGGTGACGGTGGCCCCGGTCCGCATGATCTCGATGACCCGGTCGGACCCGGCCGCCGCCTCGGACACCGTCAGGGCCAGCTCCCCCAGCCCCTGCACGGCCGGGTACAGCATGGCCAGGTAGGCGGCGAAGGCGAGCAGCCCGCCGATCGTCAGCCGGCCCGCGGCGATCTCCCACGCCCCGAACCCGAGGATGACGATCAGGCAGATGGTCTCGATGACCTGCACGGCGGGGCCGTACAGGCCGGACAGCCAGGCCTGCGCCATGTTGGCGCGCAGCCAGTTGCGGCCCTCCCGGTGCAGGCGCCGCGACTCGGCGCCCTGCCGGTTGTACGCCTGCACGAGCGGCTGGTTGGCCAGCCCCTCCTCCAGGACGCTGTTCATGACGCCGTTGCTGTGGCGCTCGCGCGCCGCGGCGTTCCTGAACTTGCCGGCGAACACCTTGGAGACCACCAGGAACGCCGGGATCAGGGCCATCGTGATCAGCGCGAGGTCCCAGCGGATGAAGAAGGCGGCCCCCGCGAAGAAGATCACGCTGGCGACCGTGGTGACGGCTTTGACCACACCGGACCCGACGAGTTCCTCGATGGCCTCGACGTCGTCGGTGAGCCGCGCCATCAGGTCGCCCAGCCGCCGCTTCTCCGAGAACTCCGGCGCGAGCTTCTGCAGGTGGGCGTAGATCCGGTCGCGCAGCTTCAGCAGGAACCGTTCCGCGCCGAGCGCGGTGATGTACGTGCCTCCGAAAGACGCCGCCCCGGCGACCGCGGCGAGCCCGAGCCAGCTGAACGCGGGGGTCCAGAACGCCGCGAGCTCCTTGGTGGTGAGCACTTCGTCGGTGATGTGGCCGAACAGGCGGATTGCGGCGACCTCGCACAGCGCGGCGACGACGGCGAGGACGACACCGGCCGCGAATAGGCGGCGCAACCCGCGGGTGTCCGGCCAGAACTCGCGGAATGTGCGGCGAATGGAAATCGCCGGGGCGAGCTCTGGGCCGGAGACAGAGAATGAGAGCCGGCGGCTGTGCCGCCGGCTCTCAACGGGGCGGTTTACCACCCCCAGCCCCACCAGCGGCGACGACGGCATCCGCCGCACCAGCGGCGACGACGACGCCTACGGCATCCCCATCCGAGCTGGTGGCCGACCTGTGTGAACTGCGTGCTAGCCATGATTCCTCCCCCGTTGGCTAACTTGCACAAAACGGACACTAGCACCCGAATTGCGATATAGCACGGCATATTCACCATTTAAAAGAGACTTGACCGGGCAATCCCGCTGCGAACGGCACTTCGCAACGCCGTTAAATCTCATGCAAACGAGATAATGGCCTTGCAGCAGTCAGCCGAAAGTCAAAGATGCTTCTGAGAACTGGTTCCAAGGTGCATGCGGGCCGATACTTTGGTTCGATGATCCGGCCGCCCCCGGCTGACATCGTCGAGGCATGGCAATCCTCGGCGTTCTCCTCATGATCCAGGGCTTCGGCAACCTCATCGCCGGCTTCTTCGACCGTAACTTCGGCCTGCTGCACCTGGTGCTCGACGGCGGCGCGCTGACGACCGCCAGCGTTGTCGTGGGCCTGCTGGGCCTCGCGCTCACCGTGCTCGGCGCCCGCGCCGAGAAGTAGCCGGGAGACGGCTCGCCCGCGCGGGCCCTCGCCGGGCCGCGCGCGGGCGGAACTCAGGTGAGCGAGGAGTAGGCCACCACGCCGCGCCGCATGGCGTCCATCGCCTTGGACGACGTCTGCTTGATCTTGCTGCCCGGCGGCGCCGCGTTCCCCAGCTGGCCCAGCAGGTCCATCAGCTGCTTGATCCATCGTACGAAGTCGCCGGCGGCCAGCTCGTTGCCGTTGACGCCCTCCATGAGCACCGCGTCGAGGCTGTGCCCCCTGGTCCAGCGGAACGCGGCCCACGCGAAGCCCATGTCGGGCTCCCTGATCGTGGACAGCCCGTGGTCGGACTCGATGGCCTCCAGCTCGCCCCACAGCCGCGTCATCGACGTCAGGGCGTCCTGGGCGCGTCCCGCGGGAATCTTGGGCCTGCGGGCGTCGTCGGCCGCCCGCGACTCGAACACCAGCGCCGACACACACGCCGCCAGCTCGCCCGGGTCGAGCTCCTCCCACAGGCCCATCCGCAGGCACTCGGCGGTGAGCAGGTCGAGCTCGGTGTAGATGCGGCCCAGCCGCCGCCCCTCGTCGGTGACGGCCTCGCCGTCGAGGTAGCCCAGCTGCTCCAGCACCGCGCAGATGCGGTCGAAGGTGCGGGAGATGACGTGGGAGCGGCCCTCGACCCGGCGGCGCAGCCCTTCGGTCTCGCGCAGCAGCTTGTGATAGCGCTCGGCCCAGCGGGCGTGGTCTTCCCGCTCGTCGCAGCCGTGGCAGGGGTGCTGCCGGATGCGCCGGCGCAGCTCGTTGACCTCGTCGTCCTCCACCGCGTGATCGCGGGCCCTGGGCGGCTTGCCCAGGTCGCGGTCGCCGATCTTGGCCAGCAGCGTGGAGACCAGGTTGGCGCGCTCCTTGGGCGAGCGGCCGTTGAAGTTCTTCGGGATGCGCAGCTTCTCCAGCGGCTCGACCGGCACGGGGAAGTCGGCCGGGTCGAGCTTCTTGACCTGCTTGCCGATCGTCAGCACCAGCGGGCTCGGCCCGGCGCCGGCGGCCCGGCCGCGCGGGTTGCGGCCCGGGTCGAGCACGATCGCCAAGCCCGCCCTGCGCCCGCCGGGCACCCGGATCACGTCGCCCGGCTGCAGCGCCTCCAGCGACCGCACGGCGGCGGCCCTGCGGGCGGCGCCGCGCTGCCGGGACAGCTCGGCCTCGCGGTCGGACAGGCGCCGGCGCAGCGCCGCGTATTCGGGGAAGTCGCCCAGGTGGCACGTCATGGCCTCCTGGTAGCCCTCCAGCGCCTCCTCGTGCTTGCGCAGCTGCTTGGCCAGCCCCACGACCGCCCTGTCGGCCTGGAACTGCGCGAACGACTCCTCCAGGAGCGTGCGGGCCCGCTCTCTGCCGAACTGGCCGACGAGGTTGACCGCCATGTTGTAGGAGGGCTGGAAGCTGGAGCGCAGGGGGTAGGTGCGAGTGCCGGCCAGGCCCGCGACCGACAGCGGGTCCATGCCGGGCTGCCACAGCACCACGGCGTGACCCTCGACGTCGATGCCGCGCCGCCCGGCCCGACCGGTGAGCTGGGTGTATTCGCCGGGGGTGAGGTCGGCGTGGGTCTCGCCGTTCCACTTGTCGAGCTTCTCGATCACCACGCTGCGGGCCGGCATGTTGATGCCCAGGGCCAGCGTCTCGGTGGCGAACACGGCCTTGACCAGCCCGCGCGTGAACAGCTCCTCCACGACCTCCTTGAAGGCCGGCAGCATGCCCGCGTGGTGGGCGGCCAGGCCCCGCTCCAGGCAGTCGCGCCACTCGAGGTAGCCCAGCACCGCCAGGTCCTCGTCGGGCAGGTGGGCGGTGCGCTCGTCGACGAGCTGCCTGATCTCGTGCCGCTCACGCTCGGTGGTGAGCCGGATGCCGGCGTACAGGCACTGCTGCACGGCCGCGTCGCAGCCGGCGCGGGAGAAGATGAACGTGATCGCCGGCAGCAGCCCCTCGGCGTCGAGCTTCTCGATCACCTGCACCCGGTCGGGGGCGCGGGAGCGCTGCGGCCTGCCGTAGCCGCGCCTGCCCCGGCCAGCGGTCAGCCGCTCGGCGTCGCGCGTCACCCGCATCAGCGTGGGGTTGATGCGCGGCGTCAGGTCGTCGCTGACGAACATGTCGTAGATGCGGTTGCCGACCATCATGTGCTGCCACAGCGGCACCGGGCGGTGCTCGTCGACGATCACCGTGGTGTCGCCGCGCACCTCTCCCAGCCACTCGCCGAACTCCTCGGCGTTGCTGACGGTCGCCGACAGCGCCACCAGCCTGACCGACTCGGGCAGGTGGATGATGACCTCTTCCCACACCGCGCCGCGGAAGCGGTCGGCGAGGTAGTGGACCTCGTCCATCACGGCGAACCCCAGCCCGGCCAGCGTGGCCGAGCCGGCGTAGAGCATGTTGCGCAGCACCTCGGTGGTCATGACCACGATGGGGGCCTCGCCGTTGACGCTGTTGTCGCCGGTCAGCAGGCCCACCTTGGCGGTGCCGTAGCGCTTGACCAGGTCGTTGTACTTCTGGTTGGACAGCGCCTTGATGGGGGTGGTGTAGAAGCACTTGAGGCCCTGCTCCAGCGCCAGGTGGACGGCGAACTCGCCGACGACCGTCTTGCCCGACCCCGTCGGCGCCGCCACCAGGACGCCGTCACCGGCCTCCAGGGCACGGCAGGCGTCCAGTTGGAAGTCGTCCAGCGTGAAGTCGTAGAGGCCTCGGAACGACTTGAGAGCGGCCCCGTCGTTCCCGTGTTTCTGACGGAAGGCCGCATAGCGTTCCGCTGGCGTTGTCATACCCGTCAGCCTACCGAAATCGCCATTCCGGTCCGTCCCGCCGGGCTTGTACGGCCGGCCTCCGCGCCGGCGCCTTTACATTGTAGATTCATACGAGTACGCGTAACGCGCCAGGCCGGACCTCGCAGTGCGCCGGCACCGGCCCCACCCGTTCGCCGTCGGCATAGGCGACGACATCGGCCGCCTCCAGCCGCACGCTGCGCACCCGCCTGACCGACACGGCCCGATGACCCACGTGCGTGCCCCGGTAGACGCTCGGGAAGACCCGCAGGAACTCGGCCTTGGACACGGCCTCCAGCATGACCACGTCCAGCAGCCCGTCGTCCGGGCTGGCGTCCGGCGACACCCGCATGCCCGCGCCGTACGAACGCGTGTTGGCGACGGCCACCAGCATGGCCTCCCGCTCGATCACCTCGTCCTCGTCGAGCGTGACGCGGAAGGGGATCGGCCGGAACGAGCGCAGTTCGTCCACCATCGCCACGACGTAGCGCGCCATCCCCGGCGGCCAGGTGAGCCGGTTGGCGCGCTCGTTCACCCGCGAGTCGAACCCGCAGCACATGACCCCGGCGAACAGCTCGTCCGCGGAACCCGCGACGACGCGGGCGGCGTCGACGCTGCGCGGTCTCATCCGCAGCACGGCCCTCGCCGCGGCGACGGGATCGCCGCACGGCACCCCGAGCGCCGCCGCGATGTCGTTGCCGGTGCCGGCGGGAATGATGCCGAGCGGCACGTCCGTGCCGGCCACGGCCTGCACGGCGAGGTGCACGAGGCCGTCACCGCCGAAGGCCACGAGCGCGTCGGGGCGCTCGGTGACGGCGGTGCAGGCACGGTCGAGGGCGTCGCCGGCGTCGTTGCCGACGATCACCGACAGCTCGGCCCCGCCGGCGCGCAGGCGGCGCGCCACCGGCTCAAGCAGGCGCAGGGTGCGGCCGCCGCGCGCGGCGGGGTTGACGAGCAGGGCGAGTTGAGGGGACACGCCCGGAACTTATCGCCTATCGCCCGGAACCGGAATCCTCTTCGGTGCGAGGGGTGTCGGGACCGTCGTCGAGCGGCGTCTCGTCCGCCGCCAGCGGCGAGGCCTCGTCGTCGTCCAGGTGGCCGAACTCGCCGGCCGGGTTGCGCTTCTCCCGCAGGTACATGAACAGCTCGGCCGCCGCGAACAGTAGGATCATCGGCGCGGCCAGCGCCATCATGGTGATGGGGTCGCCGCCGGGCGTCACGACGGCGCCGAAGACGAACATCAGGAAGATGACCAGCCGCCGGTGCTTGGCCACCGCCGCGTGGGACAGCACCCCGATGATGTTGAGAAAGACCAGCAGCAGCGGCAGCTCGAACGACACCCCGAAGATCAGCAACATGATCAGGACATAGTCGAGGTATTCGTCGATCGAGATGGTGGCGACCGAGCCGTCGACCGAGAAGCTCAGCAGGAAGCCCAGCGCGGTGTCCATGATGAAGTAGGACAGCCCGGCCCCCAGCGCGAACAGCGGGATGGCCAGCGCCAGGAACAACACCGTGTAGCGCTTCTCGGTGCGGTAGAGGGCCGGGGTGACGAACGCCCAGATCTGGTAGAGCCAGGCCGGCGACGACAGCACCAGGCCGACCATCAGCGAGACCTTCAACGTCAGGAAGAACGACGAGAAGATGCCGTTGTAGGTCAGGCTGCACTCGCCCGTGAGCTGACGCGACTGGGCGGTCGAGCAGTAGGGATCCTTGAGCACCGCCCACACCGGGTCGAAGACGATCCACCCGATGATCAGGCCGACCACGACGGCGGCGAACGCGATGAGCAGCCGGTTGCGCAGCTCGCGCAGGTGCTCCATGAGCGGCATCCGGCCTTCGGGATCAGGCTCAGGCTTGCGCTTGGGCCCCGACCGTTTCAGCAGCGCCATCACCAGTCCAGGGAGTGAGGAGGAGAGGAGGGAGGGTCAGGGGCGCTTGTCGGCCTGAGCACTGGCACGCAGCTGGGCGGCCTGCTCCTCGAGCCGGCGAGCTTGCTCCTCCGCCGACGGTTCCGGCGACGGGGCCGCGGCCTGCAGCTGCTGCGGCGAGGCGGGCTGGGGCTGCTGGGCCTCGGGCTGCGCCTGAACGACGGTCGGCTTGTCGTCGTCATCGTTCATCTTGCTGGTCTCGGCCTTGAAGATGCGCAGGGACCGTCCAACGCCACGGGCGAGGTCCGGCAGCTTCTTGGCGCCGAAGAGCAGGACCAAGGCCACCAAGATCAGGATGATCTCCGGAGCTCCCAAGTTCATGTGACGTCCTTCATGGTGTATGAGTGCTGTCCTTCACGACCGATCGTACGCTGCCGGGGCCGCTGCCTCATCCCTTGGCGTCCTGTTTATCCCCGAATTGCTCGTCGACCCGTGCGACTTCCCTGTTCAGGTCACGTGCGGCGGCCACCACCCGGGCGAACGCGACCCCGAGCACGGCCAGCCCCGCCAGGCACAACCCGCAGGCCAGGAGAATCCACGTCATGACCGGTGAGCGTACAGGGCCAGGGCCCGCTCGGCCTCCTGGCGCACGGCCTCGGCCATCGCGGGCGGCGCGACGACCCTGCCGGTGTCGCCGAGGCGCAGCGCCAGCTTGAGAATCCAGTCCCGGTCGCGGGCGCGCAGCGCCACCCGCAGCCGCCCCTCGCCGAGCTCGGTGACCTGCTCGCACGGGTAGTACTCGGCGACCCACCGGCCGGCGGCGCTGACCTCCAGCTCGACCAGCTCGTCGGTGGGCGAGGGCCGGAAGACCCCCTGGGCGACGTCGATGGGCTCGGCCTCGGCCGGCGGGTCGGCGGGCACGT
Organism: Nonomuraea mesophila; assembly: GCF_004352805.1. Lineage (NCBI taxonomy): Bacteria > Bacillati > Actinomycetota > Actinomycetes > Streptosporangiales > Streptosporangiaceae > Nonomuraea > Nonomuraea mesophila. The sequence goes on along the minus strand of NZ_SMLD01000009.1, from coordinate 63,101 downwards.
CGAGCACGTCGACGCCGAGCATCCGGTCGAGCCGGAACAACCGCATCGCCTCGGCGCGGTAGCACCAGCCCTCCAGGTAGGCGCGGCCGTCGACGACCACGATGCGCATCGGGTCGACCTCGCGCGGCGTCACCTCGTCGCGGCCCGGCACGTAGTAACGCAGCGACAGCCTGCGCCCCTTGGTGAGCCCCTCGCGCACGCGCGGCAGCGCGTCGGGAGCCGCGTCGACGTCGACGGCGACCTGGCTGCTGACGGTGGCCGCGCCCTCCCCCGCCGCCTGCTCCAGCTTGGCCATCACGCGCGGCAGCGCGTCGCCCGCGCCCTGCACCTCGGCCAGCTGCGGCGTGGCGGCCAGCATGCGCAGCGCGACCAGCAGCGCGCTGGCCTCGTCGATGCCCAGCCGCAGCGGCCTGGCGATGGTGTCGGCGTTGTCGATGAGAATCTCGCCGCCGTCCCAGGACACGTCGATGAGGTCGCCGGGCGTGTGACCGGGCAGCCCGCACATCCACACGAGCTGCAGGTCGTCGATGAGCTGCTTCTCGCTCAGCCCGAACATCGCGGCCACCTCGCCGACCTGCGCCCCGGGGTGGGACATCAGGTACGGCACCAGCGACAGCAGCCGCGGCAGCCGGTCGGCGGACCCGCTCATGCGAGCGCCCCTTTCAGTCGGCGGATGACGGCCTCACGGGCGTCGGGCGGGTCGACGACCTCGACGTCGGCGCCGAGGCTGGCCATCCAGGCGGCCAGCCGCTCGGGGTCGGAGAAGGTCAGCTCGGCCTCGTCCCACCCGTCCGTGCCGGTGCGTACGGCCCCGGCCAGCTGGCGAACTCCCTCGCACGTCCCCTGGCGCACGCGGACCACCGCGGTCCGCTCGTCCGTCACCTCGTCGGGGTAGCCGACCATGGCGCGTACGTCGACGCCTTCGGGGACCTCGACGACCCCCGGCTTGCCGACCGCCGTGACCTGCCCGGTGATGCGGCTGAGCCGGAAGGCGCGCGGCGCGTCCCTGCCGCGGTCGAACCCGGCGAGGTACCAGCGGCCGCGCCTGCTGACCACGCCCCACGGCTCCACGGTGCGGGTGCGGACCTCCTCGCTGCCGGCGCCGCGGTAGTCGAAGCGCACCACCCGCCGGTCGCGTACGGCGTTCCACAGCGCGGGGAACGCGGGGTCGCGGGTGTCGACGCGCAGCTCCAGCGCTCCCCCGCCCATCGCGGCGCCGACGGGCTGGTCGGTGGCCACGCCGCCGGCGCGCAGCTTCAGCAGCGCCCCCGAGGCGGCCTCGGCCAGGCTGGCGCGCTGCCACACCTGGGCGGCCAGCCCCAGGACGGCGGCCTCGTCGGGTTCCAGGGTGATCTCGGGCAGCTCGTACGACTGCCGTTCGATCCGGTAGCCCGGCTCGTCCTCCCACGGGTCGCGCACCACGTCGATGGGGATGCCGAGCTCGCGCAGCTCGTTCTTGTCGCGCTCGAACATGCGCTGGAACGCCTCGTCGCCGTCGCGGTCGTAACCGGGGACGGCGTGACGGATCTGCTCGGCCGACAGCGGGCGCCGGGTGGCGAGCAGGCAGATCACGAGATTGAGCAACCGTTCTGTCTTCCGGCGCGACATCTGCCTCACTCCTCCTTCGATCGACGCTACCCTGCCCCCGTGATCAGATGGCGCAAGGGCGAAGTTGTCCGGATCCGACGCGAGTGGCCGGGAGCGGTGGAGCTGGATGTCGCCGTCCCCGAGGGGGAGTGCCGGGCGCTGGCGTATCCGCCGCTGGTCGGGCGCCCGGAACCCGGCGACGAGGTGCTGCTCAACACGACCGCGCTCGCGATGGGTCTCGGTACGGGAGGTTACGCCATGGTGGTGGCCGTCCCTAACCGTTTGCCGCAAGATCCTGACGGCCCGGGGCACCTGGTGAAGGCCCGGTACACACCGTTGCAGGCCACGGTGCTGGGCGCCGACGAGCAGGACTCCCCTCATCACGAGGCGCTGCGCGAGGCCGACTCGCTGGACGGCATGCCGGTGATCGTGGCGGACCTGCACTCGGCGCTGCCACCGATCCTGTGCGGCCTGTACGCCTCGCAGCCACGGCCGGACGTCCGCGTCGCGTACGTGATGCTCGACGGCGGCGCGCTGCCGGCGTGGTTCTCGATGGCGGCGGCGCGGCTGCGTGAGACCGGCTGGCTGAAGGGCGTGGTGACGGTCGGGCAGTCGTTCGGCGGCGACGTGGAGGCGGTCACCGTCCACACCGGGCTGCTGGCGGCCAGGCACGTGCTGGAGGCCGACCTGGCGATCGTCACGCAGGGGCCGGGCAATTTGGGCACGGGCACCCGGTGGGGTTTCTCTGGGGTGTCGGCGGGTGAGGCGGTGAACGCGGCGGGCGTGCTGCTGGGGCGTCCGGTGGCCGCGCTGCGGGTCAGCGAGGGTGACGGGAGGGAGCGCCACTACGGCGTCTCGCACCACTCGCTGACCGCCTACGGCAGGGTCGCGCTGTCACCCGCCGACGTGCCGGTCCCCGAGCTGCCGGGCGAGTTCGGCGAGCGGGTGAGGGACCAGGCGGAGCTGCTGGCGGTGCGCCACCGCCTCGTCCCCGTACCGGTGGAGGGCCTGCACGAGGCGCTGCGCGCCTGTCCTGTGCGGCTGTCGACGATGGGCAGGGGCCTGGAGGAGGACCTGGCCTACTTCCTGGCCTCGGCGGCGGCGGGCAGGCTGGCGGCCTCGCTGCTGGAGTAGGGGTCCTTGAAGGTGAACGCCTCGGGGCTCGGCCCCTCGGCCTTGAGGCGTTCCAGCCGCCGCATGCCCTCGGCCAGCGGCGGGATGTGCCCTTCCGGGATCCACCACATGACGGTGTACGGCTCGGCCACGCGCAGGAACCATTCCCTGCGCCGGCGCAGCACGTCCAGGTGGGGGCTGCGGTAGACGTAGTTCCACAGCGCGTCGAGCGACTCCCACACCGAGAAGTTGACGAGCAGGTGGTCGCCGTAGTCGTGCACGACGGTGGCGGTGGGGTCGGTCTCGCTCTCCTTGAGCCGCCACACGAATCCGGGCGCCGCGTCGGCGAGCGCGTTGACGGGTTCGAGCAGGGCGACGAACTCGGCGAGCTCGGGGCTGTCGACGGGCGCGCGCATGTGCGCGATGTTGAGCTGGGCCAGATGCATGACGTTCAGCACATCACCCCTCGCCTTCTATGTCAATCATCGTTTGTTTTAGAAGCGCGGAACACCACACAGCACTCCCCCGGCCGCGGGTCCAGCCGCGCCCTGCCGGGGTCGTCGCCCAGTCCTTCCAGCAGGCCCTGGCACAGAGCCAGGTTGACCGAGCAGACCAGCACCGGCTGCTCCTCGGCCAGCACGTGGAACGGGCAGTTGCGCAGCCGCACCCGGCCGTCCTCCTCGTAGGGCTCGTAGCCGCGCTCGCGCAGGACCCGCTCGACCGGCTCGCCCCGGCGCCGCCCGGCCATCCCGACGCCCACGTCGTGCGCCGCCCGCTCGGCCTGCTCGTCGGCGCCGAGCAGCTCGACCACGCCGGCGAGGACCGAGGCGAGGGTGGCGTAGTCGCGCGGCGGCAGGCTCACCGACCGCTCGCCCCTCGCCCTGCGGTAGACCTTGGCGGGCCGGCCGCTGCCCGGCCCCTTCTTCTCCGGCCGGCGAAAGCCGCTCTCCAGCAGGCCGGCCTCGACCAGCCGGTCGAGGTGGTGGCCGGCGAGGGTCCTGGACACACCGGCGGCCTCGGCCGCCTCTCCCCTGCCGACGTCCCCGCCTCTGCCCGCCACCACGTCGTAGAGGCTGCGGCGTACGGGGTCGTGCAGCAGGGCCAGCGCGTCGAGGTCGTCGCTACTCACAGCGGGAGTCTACGAAAGCCCCCGCCCGGCACGAACCGGTCCGCCCTGAACCCTTCAGTAGGCCGCGATGACGTCGACGACGAAGACGAGCGTGTCGGAGCCCTTGATGCCGTACGCCGGGTTGCCGGAGGGGCCGTAGCCGTAGGAGGGCGGGACGATCATCACGACCCGGCTCCCGGCCGGGATGCCGACGAGCGCCCTGTCCCACGCCTTGATCACGCCGCCGTCGCCGAGCTTGAACGCCTTGGGCCCGCCGGTCGTCCGGGTGGTGTCGAAGACGCGGCGCCGGCGCCAGATCGCGCCTTCGTACTGGGTGACGACGAGCTGCCCCGCCTGCGTCCTCGGCCCCTTGCCGCGGTGCAGGACCCTGGCGGCGAAGCGGGCGGGCGGGGCGCCGGCCGGCACCGCCAGCGCCGGACGGGCGCCGCCCGAGACGCGCACGCCGGCCAGCGAGCCGCCGCGCGCCTCGACCGACACGTCCTTGGGGTGGGCGCCGAGGATGTCGACGACGTAGAACAGCTCCTCGTCCGCGCCGATCCCCCGCGGCGGGTTGGCGCCGAAGCCGTCACCCGGCGGGATGGCGGCGATCACCCTGCTGCCCACCCTGCGCCCCCGCAGGGCCTGCTCCAGCCCCGGCAGCAGCTCCCCCACGGGGAAGGCGGCGGGAGTGCCCCGGGTGAAGCTGGAGTCGACTAGGCGGTTGTCCCTGCCGTTCCAGACGTGCGCGGTGTACTGGACGATCGCCACGTCATCGGGCCGCAGCGGCTCGCCCCCGCCCGTGGCCAGTTCGTCGACCTGCAGCTCGGCCACCGGTTTTCCGGCGGGGAAGACGATCGTGGGCCGGGCGCCGAACGCGCCGCCCACCTTCAGCTCCGTGCCGTCCGCGGCCTCGCCCGTGCAGCCGGCCGGTGCGAGCAGCGCGGGCAGCAGCAGCGCGACGATCCGGCGGCGCATGGGTGACCTCCCGCGACGGCCCGGCGGGGGGGTGCCGGGGCGAGGCGATGCTACCGCGCCGGCACGCGGGGGGCGCGGGAAACCGCCCCGGCGCCAGCATTCATGAGTACTGCATGTTAACATGAGGTATGCATGATTCAGCGACGACAGCGAACTTGCTGGGCGCCACCGCGCTCGCCCTGACCGACGTGACGCTGGGCAACGTGACCCGCGCGGCCGGGGTGAACGCCCGGGAGGCCACGGCCATGGTCACACTGTCCGCCAGTCCCGGCCTCAGCGTGTCCGAGCTCGGCAGGCGCGTAGGGCTGACCCAGTCCGCGGCGGCCCGGATGGTCGACGGGCTCGAAGCCGACGGCCTGCTCACGCGCGAGCCGCACCCGTTCAACCGCCACTGGGTGACCCTCTCCCTCACGGAGACGGGCTGGGCGACGACCCGGCACATCCTGGGAGCACGAGCGGCCCCGCTCGGCGGCGTGCTCGACTGCCTGGACGAAGGAGAGCAGCAGACCCTGTCCTGCCTGCTCGCCAAGCTCCTCACCCAGCTGTACAAGGACACCGGGAACGCGAAGTACATCTGCCGGCTCTGCGACGAGCACGCATGTGTCACGGAACATTCGGTCTGCCCGGTCGGTGAGGCCGAACGCCAGGACAAGCGACAGCGGGGCTGAGCCCACCCGAGGCGCGCCGTCCCGGACGGACGCCCGCCACCGACCGCCCACGGCGGGTCCAGCGGGCCGCAGGCACGCAGTGCGGCGCCCCGCCCGAGGGGTTTCCCCAAGGCTTTTCACCTTGATCGCACGCCAAAGCTCAGAACGCGGACCCGCGCGCACACGGAGCCGCACAGCACGGAACAGCACCGGGCGGCACGAATCAGCACAGAGTCGCATAAAGCGGCACAGAATCACACGAGGCGGCGGCACGGCGGTTGAGCCGCGCGGGGGTCACCGGCGCGGGGTCACCAGGCCGGACTCGTAGGCGAACACGACGAGCTGGGCCCTGTCGCGGGCGCGGAGCTTGGTCATGGCCCGGTTGACGTGGGTCTTCGCGGTCATCGGGCTGATCACCATGCGCCCGGCGATCTGGTCGTTGGACAGGCCCTGCGCGACGAGGACGACGGCTTCACGTTCGCGGTTGGTCAGCTCGTCCAGTCCTGTGGCCGCGCCGGTGTGGAGCGGCTGGGTGACGTACCGGTCGATCAGTTTGCGGGTGATCGACGGTGCGAGCAGGGCGTCGCCGCGCGCGGCGACGCGTACGGCGTGCAGCAGGTCCTCGGGCACGATGTCCTTGACGAGGAATCCGGCGGCGCCGGCGCGCAGCGCGTCGAAGACGTACTCGTCGAGGCCGTAGTTCGTGAGGATGACGACGCGCACTCCCGCCAGGGCGGGGTCGGCGGCGATACGCCGGGTGGCCTCGATGCCGTCGGCGACCGGCATCTGGATGTCGACGAGAGCGATGTCGGGCAGGTGCTCCCTGGCCAGGGCCACGGCCCGGTCGCCGTCTCCGGCCTCGGCCACCACCTCGATGTCGTCCTCCAGGTCGAGCAGCGCGCGGAACCCGCTGCGGATGAGCGGCTGGTCGTCGGCCAGCAGGACCCGGATCATGACGTCCGCTCCACGGGAAGTTCGGCCCGTACGCGGAAGCCGCCCTCGCTGCGCGGCGCCGCCAGCAGGTGGCCGCCGAGCGCGGTGACGCGCTCGCGCATGCCGAGCAGTCCGACGCCGGGCACCGGCGCGAGGTCCGGGGTGGCCCTGCCGTCGTCGTCCACCTGGATGAGGAGGGCGCCGGGACGGTAGTCGATGCGGACCGTCGCCGTCGCGGCGGCGGCGTGCCGGGCGATGTTGGTCAGTGATTCCTGGACGATGCGGTAGGCGGTCCTGTCCACCGCGGCCGGCACGCCCTGGCGGCGCCCCTCGACGGTGAGCGTCGCGTCGAGTCCGGCGGTACGGGCGCGCTCGACCAGGCCGGGAACGTGGTCGAGACCGTGCGGCGGGCGCGTGTCGTCGTCGCGCAGCGTCTCCAGGGTCGCGCGCAGGTCCCTGGCGGCCTCACGCCCGGCCTCGCGGATCGCGAGCAGCGCCTGCGGCACCTCTTCGCCGCGCCTGCGTGCCACGTGGACGGCGGCTTCGGCCTGCACCTTGATGATCGAGATCTGGTGGGTGAGCGAGTCGTGCAGCTCTCGCGCGATGTGCAGCCGTTCCTCGTCGGCCCGGCGCCGTGCGGCCTCCTCCCGGGTGCGTTCGGCTTCGTCCGCACGCCGCTCCGCCTGCCGCAGCGCTTCGCCCGCCGCGCCGGCCGCGATCAGCCAGGCCAGTTCGAGTGCACCCCTGGCCTGCGCGAACGCCTCACCCGTGTCGTGCAGGCCCGAGGCCATGGCGGCCAGCGGCAGCGCGGCCACCACGGCCACGCTCACCACCACCGTGACCGTGCGGTGCCCCGCGCGTACGGCCGCGTACACCGCGAACAGGTACGCGATGGCGGGCACGTCGAAGCCGGCCGCCTGATGGCCCAGGGCGCACAACCCGGTGACGGCCAGGACGATGAGCGGGGCCCGGCGGCGCGCTCCCAGCACCAGGCCGCCGGCCGTCAGCAGCGTGTAGCCGAGCAGGTCGAGCGACGTGCCCGAGTGCTGCTCCGACAGCCCGCTGATCAGCAGCGTCGCCGCCACGCCCACGGCGATGGCCCCGTCCGTGACGGCTGCCCGCCGGCCGGGCCGTCCAATGCTCATGCGCGCACCCTAACCCGGCGCCGCCGCGGGCGGGTCACGCGCGCGGATGACCGGCCGGCTACCGCGGACGCGGTATTCCCGCGGCCGCTGCGGCGTCCGCGGTAGCGGGCTGCCCTGTCGGCGGCAGCGCGTAATGTCCGCATCCGCCGGACGACGGGGGGCGGGCCCGGCGGAGATGATCGGACCGCGTCCCGCCGCGGAGAGGACGTCCCGCCGCAGGCGAGGACGTCGATCGCAGGCGTGGACATCCCCTGCCGATGAAGGCGTCCCTCCGCAGGAGGGGGACGCCCTGCCGTGGAGAAGGAGTCCCTCATGCCCGTTCGACAGGTGTTCGCCGCCGCAGCAGCCGCCCTGTCCGCAGGGTGGTGGTCGGCGACGCCGGCGGCCGCTCACGTCCTGGCCCAGCCCGAAGCCGGCCTGTACGCCATGAGCGCCGGACGGCTGGGCGCCATCGTGGCCGCGCTGTCGGGCCTGGCCGGCACGGTCATCGGCGGGTGGGCCCTGAGACGTGCCTCCGGCCCCGGAGGGTCGGGGAAGGCCGTGGTGGCGCTGGTGGCGGGGCTGGCCGGCATGGTGCTGGGCGGGCTGGTGGTGGTCACCGCCGAGGGCGGCCTCGGCACCGGCAACGGGCTGGGTGGCGGCGTCGTGGCGCTGATGGTGGGGCTGGCCGGCGCGGTGCTGGGCGGGCTGGCTCTGGCCCGCTCCCGCCGCGCCGGCTGATCGCCCTGGCGGAGCTCGGCCTCCCCGAACGCGAGCACCTCATGCGACAGGCCGCACGGTCCAACGCACGCCTGCGCGGTTGAGCGGCGAGCGCTCACGGGGTGCGCGGGGTGACCGGGCCGGGCGGCCCGGCGCGGTCAGCCGGGGGCGCTGCGTGCCTCCAGGCGGTCGATCGCCTGGGTGCCGGCGTTGCCGCGCAGGCCCGCGGCGTAGTGCCAGCCGTTCAGCGCGCCCGGCCGGGTGAAGTCGATCCGGCCCTGGGTCGTGGCCGTCATGATCTGGGACCAGCCCCAGCCCCGCCCCCGGTCGACCCAGGTGCTGATCGTGTTGCCGTCCAGGACGTATGCCCAGCGGTCGCCGGGTTCGAGCGGCGCCGTGGCGCAGCAGGCGCTGGTGAGCTTCCCGTCGATCCTGATGTCGACGCCGTGCTGGCCCTTGATCCCGGTCCAGGCCATGACGTAGTTGCGCTCGTCCTTGACCAGCCCGTTGAACAGGGCGTCCTGCCCCTTCCCCGTGCCCGCCCACGTGCCGTGGTCGACGATCACCACGGCCCGGGAGCTCTGCGGCCCTGAGCCATGGGCGACCAGCCCGTAGTAGGCGCCGGGACCCTGCGCCCGCAGGCTGCCCGCGCCGAAGGTCAACCGCGGCAGCGCCTCGCCCGCCGACGGCTGGTGAACCGTGTAGCCGGCGCTGGAGTCGGTGTCGAAGGTGTCGTCCACGCCGACCACGGGGTAGGCCTCGGGGTCGAACGCCACCGTCGATCTGCTGATCGCCTGGATCGCGTGCTCACCCCAGCTCGCGGTGGCGGTGAAGTCCGCGGTCTGGCCGGTCAGCACGTCCGACTCCGCCCGTACGGTGTACGCGACGTGACGGGCCTGGCCGGGCTTCAGCGAGGCGATCGTGTCCGGCTCGGCGGCGGTCGCGGTCCAGCCCTCCGGGGCCGACATCCGCACCCGCACGTTCCGCACTGTCTTGCCGGTGTCGTTGACCACGGAGACGATCGCCGTCCCTGTGCCGGTTCCTGGCGCGATCGCCGCCGGAGCCTGGTACACCGAAAGCCGCGAGTCGACGGCCTTGAACCGCGGGCGTTCGTCGGGCGCGGAGACCCGGCCGCCGGCCAGCGCAGGTGGCGTGCCGTGGCGTCCCGCACGGGCGCCGAAGATCGACAACCCGCCGCCGTCGGAGGCGAAGCGCAGCGTGACGGTGCCCGCGTCGCCGAGTTGCCGCCCGGCGATCGGGACGGCGACGCGGTAGCCGTAGCGGTTGCCGAAGTCCCCCGCGAGGGAACCACGCGAGCGACCGGCCAGCGCCGCCGGGCCGTGGGGATCGTCGGGCAGCTCGATCGGCCGCAGCGGGCTGCCGTTGACGGACACGGTGAGGCGGGTGGGGTGGCGGCGCGCGCCGGTCTTGTTGTTGGGGTCGTACCAGCCGCGCGCCTGGGCGGAGGCGACCTCCGCGACCAGGGTCGCGCCGTCCGCCCCGCGCAGCTTCTCGGGCACCTTGACCTCGTACTCGAAGTAGCCGCGGCCGCGACCGGTGACCCAGTCCGATCCGCCGGTGGTGTGGGCCTGGGCCCCGCCGGTCCACTCCTGCGCCGTCACCTCTCCGGCGGGGAAGCCGGTCTCGCCGCCGGTCTCGCCGCCGGTCTCGCCGCCGGTCTCGCCGCCGGGGGCGTCGAAGGTGAGGGAGTTCTCGGCGAGGGTCCTGCCGCCGGCCTCGAGCCAGATCCACAGGTGCCCGGCCCGCAGCCCGGCGGGTGCGGTGACCGACACGGTGCCGGCGTCGGTGACGGTGTAGCGCGCGGGTGCGACCTCGCGCGAGCCGCCGCCGGCGTCGGCGATCCAGCGGCCCTCGTCGTCGTACCCGCCGACCTTCCAGCGCAGCCTCGCCCGGGAGAGGTCGTGGTCACTGAAGTGGCTGACCTTGACCGGGACGTCGATCGTGCCGCCGGGTTCGACGGTCCGCGCCGACCTGCCCATCAGGGCGATCGCGTCGTCACCCTGGAACATCTCGATGCCGCGGGCCCTGCCCCGGTGGTCGGTGAACTCCGGCTGGTTCGGCTGCCGGTCGAAGGTGACCGGGCTGTGGACCTCCTGCTCGGTCTCGGCCAGTTGCACGCCGACGTAGCCGTTGAGCTTGGGGTAGGCGCGGAAGAGGCTCGCCGTGTGGGGGAACTGCCCGCCCCTGATGGCGAACTCGGAGTTGAGCCAGGGTTGCCCGCTCTGTGCTCCGTCGTTGAAGTTCCAGGTGGAACCCGGCTCGACCTGGGCGTCGAACCCGTCGAGGAGCTTCTTCCACTCGTCGTAGGTGGCCAGGTAGTAGTGCCAGTCGTTGAGGTCGGTGTCGAGGTGGCCGTTCCGGCAGCAGGCGGAGTTGTCGACGACCAGCCGGGACGGGTCGAGGTCGTGCGCGACCCGCACCATTCTGCGGACGTACGGGAACGCCTCCGCCGGGATCGGCTGCTGCCACGGCTCCTTGTTGATCCCCCACGACTCGTTGAAGATCGTCCAGATCACGATCGACGGATGGTTGTGGTCGCGCTGGAACGTGGTGCGCAGCAGCCCTTCGAAGAGCCGTTCCGCCTCCTCGCCCAGGGAGTGCCAGCCCGCGTTGGGCAGGTCGTACCAGATCATCAGCCCGAGCTTGTCCGCCCAGTGGTAGTAGGCCGGTTCGTTGACCTTCAGGTGGTTCCTGATGACGTTGAAGCCGAGCTTCTTGGCGTTCCTCAGGTCGAGCAGGATCGAGCCGCGGCCCGGCTCCGCCTCGCTGCCGGTGCGCAGGTCGGGGCCGGCGCTCACCCCGGTGTAGGTGTACAGGCCCCACGGGTTGTAGCCCTGGTCGAGGACGCCGCGCACGTAGATCGGCCGGTTGTTGAGGTGGATGTACTGGTACTCGCCGGTGTGGCCGGGGGCCCATTTGCGCTCGATCGTACGCAGCCCGAAGGTCGTCCTGACGCCGTCGTCGTCTCCCAGCCGGACGTCGGCGGTGTACAGCGCCGGGTCGTCCGGCTCCCACAGGCGCGGGCGCTCGATCGGGATCCGCGCCGTGCCCCGGCCGTCGTCCAGCGGCACGGTGGCGGTGCCGACGACCTTGCCGCGGGGGTCCTTCACCCGTACGGTCGCGCTTTCCGCCGCGCCGTCGGCCGCGAGGTCGATCTTCGCGGCGGCCTCGGACGGCGTGCGTGACTCCGCCTCGAAGGTCAGCTCGGGGGTGATCCGGGTCCCGGTGAGCCGGGCGCCGTCGTAGGGTTCGATCCACACCGACTGCCAGATGCCGCCGACGTCGGTGAACCAGCCGGTGTTCTCGCCGTCGGGAACACCCGTCTGCTTGCCCTGGGGGTACGGCGAGCCGGGCGTCGTCGGAGGCGCGACCACCCGGATCGTCAGCGTGTGGGTCGAGCCGGGAGCCAGTTCGCCCAGCCCCGCGCTGATCTCGGTGTAGCCGTCGCCGGAGTAGGGCAGCACCGGCTCGCCGTCGAGCCAGACCGCCGCGCCCCAGTCGGCGGCCCCGATGCGGAGCCTGGTCCGCCTGCCGGAGAAGTCCTCGGGGACGGTGAAGGAGCGCCGGTACCACACCGTTCCGCGGTAGGAGGAGAAGGCGCTGCGGAAGATCTCCTTGGTCGCCAGCGTCTCCTCACCCCAGGCCGCCATCGACTGGTAGCCGAACGGCACCCGGATCGCCCTGCCGAACGTGTGCCCGGGGTCGAACCAGCGCTCCCGCTCCCCGGCGTCTCCGGGATCGAAGTCGAAGGACCAGGTGCCGTTCAGCGACATCCAGGCGCCGCCGGTGAACGGGCGCCGGTCGGCGTCGGGACGCGGATATTCCGCCCTGGCCGGCGCGGTGTCGCGCTCGAGCTCGAGGGTGACCGTACGGTCCGTGGTCGTGGAGGCGAAGGCGTACCCCTCCTTGGCCGCGACCACGAGGGCGCTGCCGTCCGGCACGCCGGTCAGGGTGAAGGTGCCGTCCTTCGCGGTCGTGGCGTACGCCTCCGACCTGGAGGCGTGCACGGTGGCGCCTTCGACCGGCGCGACGCCGCGATCCTCCACGACCCGTCCGCGTACGTCGATCGTCTTCCCCGCCGAGGCCGGGGCGACCGGGCCGCCCCCGCGGTCCGGCTCGGCGAGGGCCGGGGTCCCCGGGCACAGCAGCGCCAGAACGCTGATCAGGGCGATGGCTAAGTTCCGACGTGTCGTCGCGGCCGGGGCACGCACGCCCCGCCCGCCTGCAGCACCAGACATCAGGTCACCGATCTACGTGGTGGGAGAGGTGGTGGACGTGGGGGCCTGCGCCCCGGGCCGGGCCCGCTCGATGGCGGCCGGACGGTGCTGCGCCGCGCGGATCCGCGAGACGTCCAGCTTGCTCGTGCGGTCGAAGCGGTAGACGCCGTTCTGCTCCTGGAAGACGTCCGTGAGCTGGGTGTAGCAGTAGCCGAACATCCGGGGGTCGTCCAGCAGGACCCCGACCAGCCCGGCGAAGCGCCGCTGGAGTTCCTCCTCACTCGTGGGCCGTTCGCCGTACCCCCAGGAGCTCTCCCCGGGACGCACGTCCGGGTTCCACCAGATGCCCCCGAACTCGCTGCAGAAGTACGGCTGCCCGCGGTACGGCACCGACCAGGCCGTGCCGTCGCGGTCGGCGTTGACGTACGGCTCCCCCTCGGCCAGGCCGGCCATCAGCTTGCCGAACACCTCGGGATCCTGCTCGTAGCAGTGCGAGTCGTAGACGTCGGCGCCGGGAACCCGGTGCGCGTAGCCGGACGCGTCGAGCACCGGGCGGGTGGGGTCGGCCGCCTTGGTGGCGAGGTACATGCCCAGGGTGACGTCGTCGAGGACGGTGATCCGGTCGTGCAGCCGCTGCCAGGTCTCGTTGAGCGGGCACCAGCCGACGATGCTCGGGTGGGAGTAGTCGCGCTCGACCGCCTCCAGCCACTGGGTCACGAAGGTCGCGGTGGGCTGCTGGTTGTCGCCGGCCGGCCCGCCGGTGTTCGCTCCCCAGTCGCCGAACTCGCCCCAGACCAGGAAGCCCGCCCGGTCGGCGTGGTACAGGTAGCGCTCCTCGAACACCTTCTGGTGCAGCCGGGCGCCGTTGAACCCGGCGGCCACGGCCAGCTCGATGTCGCGGCGCAGGGCCTCGTCCGTCGGCGCGGTCATGAGGCCGTCGGGGTAGTAGCCCTGGTCGAGCACGAGCCGCTGGAAGCACGCCTCGCCGTTGAGCAGGACGGCGTGCCCGTCGATGGCGACCGAGCGGAGCCCGGCGTAACTCGCCGCGGTGTCGGCCACGGCCCCGTCGCCGTCGAGCAGGTCGATGCGCAGGTCGTACAGGTGCGGGTCCTCGGGGCGCCACAGGCGTACCCGATCGTCCGGCAGCGGCAGCCACACCTCGGCGGACAGGTCGAGGTCGGCGCGCGCCCGCGCCTGCACGAGCTCGCCGGCCTGGTCCGACACCGTCACCCGCACCTCGTGCCCGGCGCGGTTGGCCGATACCGGCACCGTGACGCGGAACGCGGACGCGGCGACGTTGGGCGTGATCCGCGGCCGGCCGAGGTGCGGGCCGGGCACGGGCTCGCACCACACCGTCTGCCAGATGCCGGTGGTGCGTCCGTAGCGCGCTCCGCGCCCCTCGTAGGTGGTCGCCTGCTTGCCGCGCGCCTGCGGCCCGCTCCGGGGATCGCGGGCACGCACGACCACGGTGTAGGTGTGCGCCGGGTCGGCCGCGGCGGTCAGGTCGCAGGTGAACGGGGTGAACCCGCCCCGGTGCCGGCCGGCCTCGACGCCGTCGACCCACACCGTGGCATCGTGGTCCACCGCCTGGAAGTGCAGCAGCACCCGCTGCCCCGCCCACTCCTCCGGCACCTCGACGGTGCGGCGGTACCAGACGGCCGGGTGGAAGTCGGGGTCGCCGACGCCGGACAGCGGCGCCTCCGGGCAGAACGGCACGATGATCTCGCCGGTCAGGTCGCGGTCGAGCAGGCCGCGCTCCAGCCCGGAGTCGCCGGGGTCCCTCTCGAACTGCCAGGTTCCGTTCAGGCACTGCCATGCGGCGCGGACGAACTGCGGGCGGGGATACTCCGGGCGGGGAACCACGGGGTTCTCAGGCACGATGCTCACTTTCTCGATGGGGATGTGCTCAGGACTTGACGGCGCCGGCGATGCCTTCGACGAAGTAGCGCTGCAGGGCGATGAACAGCGCGACGACCGGCAGCAGCGAGATCGTCGCCGCGGCGGCCATGCCCGACCAGTCGGTGGCGTTCTCGCCCACGAACGCGAGCATGCCGACGCTCACGGTGCGCAGGTCGGGCCGGGAGAAGGTGAAGACCAGCGGCAGGAAGAACGCGTTCCAGGTGTTCAGGAAGGTGAGCACGGTCACCGTGGCCGTCACCGGCTTGGCCAGCGGCAGCATGATGCGGAAGAAGACGGTCGCGAACCCGGCGCCGTCCATGAGCGCGGCCTCGGTGAGCTCCTTGGGGATGCCGCGGAAATAGCCGATGTAGAGCAGGATCGCCGCCACGTGCGCGGCGCCCGACATCGCCAGGATCATGCCGGTCAGCGAGTTCAGCATGCCCAGCCGCTGGGCGAGGTCGACCAGCGGGATGATGGTGTAGCCGGCGGGCACGAACAGGGTGGCGATCAGGGTGCCCATGACGATCTTGCGTCCGCGGAACTCGTGGCGGGCGAGGACATAGCCCGCCATGGCGCACCTGACGACCACGACGACCACCGTGGCCACGGTGACGATCACGGTGTTGAGCAGGTATTTGCCGAACTGGGCGTCTCCCCAAGCGCGCTCGTAGTTCTCCCACTGCGGGTTGCCCGGCAGCAGGCCGAGCCCCTGGGTGAACACCTCGGCCGACGTCTTCAGCGACGCGGCGACCATCCACAGGAACGGGTAGATCCAGAGCAGGCAGCCGATGGCGAGCGCGGCGGCGGCCAGCCACCAGGGCAGCCGGCGCAGCGCCTTGGACGGGGTCATGCCGCCCCCCTGGCCTTGCGGGTGGCACGGACCGCGAGGAGCTGCAGCAGCCCGATGACGCAGACGAACAGGCCGAACAGGACGGCGGCCGCGGAGGCGTATCCGAGCCGGGGCACCGTCGCGGCGAAGGCCCACCGGTAGATGTAGACCTCGATCACCTCGGTCGAGTAGAACGGGCCTCCCCCGGTCATGGTCAGGACGAGGTCGAAGACCTGCAGCGAGGCCTCGATCGACAGCAGCGTGATGATGACCAGGAACGGTTTGAGCAGGGGCGTGGTGATGTGCCGGAGGGTGGCCAGCGCGCCGGCACCGTCGAGGCGCGCCGCCTCGTACACCTCGTCGGGCACGGTCTGCAACGCGGCCAGCCAGTAGACCAGGGTGATACCGAACCACTTCCACACGTAGACGGCGATCGTCGTGCCCAGCGCCGTGGACGACTGGCCGAGGAAGTCGACCCCGTCGGTCACCAGGCCGGCCTCGCGCAACGCGAGGTTCACCGGGCCGCTCGCCGGGTCGAAGACGAACTGCATGACCACGCCGACGATCGCCGTCGTGGTGACCACCGGCAGGAACAGCGCGGTGCGGAACACCTTGCGCAGCGGCATGCGGGGCGAGTTGAGGACGATCGCGACCAGCAGGGTGGTCAGCACCTGGAGCGGCACCGCGACGAGCATGAACGTCAAGGTCAGCCGGAACGAGCTCCAGAACATCGGGTCGGCGAGGACCTCGCGGTAGTTGGCCACGCCGATGAACGACGGGCCGGCGTCGAACCCGTTCCAGTCGGTGAGCGAGTAGACGTAGCTGCCGACGATCGGGTAGACGGTGAACGCGCCGTACAGCAGCACGGTCGGCGACAGGAACAGCCACACGTACGTGGTGGTGCGGGCGCCGCGCGGTTTCCGCGAACCGGCCGGCGGGACGGCGAACGTCATGCGCCCGCTCCGGCGGCGCCCGTGGTGCTCTGGTCGACCATCAGCCGCCAGGGCGCCTCCAGCTCGGCCGCCGGCTCCTGGTCACCGTCGACGCGCTGCAGCAGCCGGGTCACCGCGAGCTCGGCGATCTTCTTCTTGTCGGGCACGACGGTGGTCAGGGGCGGGGTGACGAACCGGCCCTCCTCGATGCCGTCGAACCCGACGACGGCGACGTCCTGCGGCACCCGCAGCCCCCGGGCCAGCACGGCTCGCACCGCCCCGATCGCGAGCAGGTCGTTGTAGCAGAACACCGCGTCCGGCGGCTCGTCCATGTCGAGCAGGCGCTCCATCGCCTCCCGGCCATCCTGGCGCTGGTAGCGGCGGACCGTCGCGTGGATCTCGGGCAGCCCGGCCTCCTCCAGCGCCTGCACGTAACCGGCCGTCCGGTGCGCCGCCGTGTTGCCCATCGGACGTTCCACGTGCCCGATGGCGGCGATGCGGGTCCGGCCCAGCGAGACCAGATGCGCCGTGGCGGCCCGCGCCGCGGCTGTGTCGTCGATGGCGACGTGGTCGAAGCCCTCCACCCGTATCTCACCCAGCATCACCGCCGGGCAGTTGCCCGCCCAGCGCCGCAGCTCGTCCTCGGTCAGGCCGAGCGGGCTGAAGATGATCCCGTCGAACAGCGCCGACCGGTCCCGCCGCATCATGATCTGCCGCTCGCGTGCCGCCACACCCTCGGTGCGGTCGAGAAGCACCGTGTATCCGCGCTCCTCGGCCTCGTCCACCACGTGGGCGGCCAGCTCGGTGAAGTAGGGCACGTCCAGCGGCAGCACGAGGGCCAGCAGGTCGGAGCGCCCCCGGTTGAGGCTGCGCGCGGCGAGGTTGGGGCGGTAGTCGAGCTCCTCCAGGGCCCGCTGCACCTGGGCGCGGGTCTCCTCGGACACGTAGGCGAAGTTGTTGACGACGTTTGAGACGGTCCGTACGGAGACTCCCGCCAGCCGCGCCACGTCACGTTGTGTCACCACAGCCGTCCAAACCTCCAGATCGGGAGCCGACTTCCAAGAGAGTCTTGCCGCGCGGCATGCCGCGTGGCAAGAATGACTTTGCCACGCGGCAACATTGCTTCACAAGACCTTTGAACCGCCGCGGGGTGGAAGGCAGGACCGATGAGCGCGATGACTCGGCGAGGGTTCCTCGCCGCGGCGGGCACCTTGGCCGCCGCGGCGGCGGCCAGTGCGTGCGGCGGAGGCGGAGGCAGCGGCGGCGGCGCCTCGCTGACCTGGTGGGACCACCAGAACCAGCTGCAGAAGGCGAAGGCGGAGATCTTCGCCGCGTACGCCAAGACCCCCGGCGGCGTCCCCGTCCAGTACACCTACTACAACCCGGCGAAGATGGGCCAGGCGCTGCAGCTGGCCAAGCAGAGCGACCAGCTGCCGGACATCCACTCCAACGCCGGGCTCAAGCTGCCCGCCGCCGCGCTCGTCGCCGCCGGATGGGCGCAGCCGCTGAACCTCAGCGAGGAGGCGACGGCCCGGGTCAAGGACTCCCTCGTCGAGGGCGTGCACGTCTTCGACGGCAAGATCTACGCCTTCCCGATCTTCAGCCACCAGGTCTACGTCGCCGTCAACTGGTTCAACACCGAACTGGTCGGCCGCGCCGGGCTGGACCCGCAGGCGCCGCCCAAGACCTACGACGAGTTCCGCGCGGCGGCCCGGGCGGTGCAGCGGTCGGCCGGCGAGGGCACCTACGGCTGGGTGTGGAACATCGGCATGCCGGACCGGCTCGGCGAGCAGGTCCACGACCTGGCGCAGGCGGCCGGGTTCGCCGGCGGGCAAGGAAGGTTGTACGAGAGCGGCGAGTACGCGTTCCACGCCGACGAATATCTCGACGTGATCGAGTTCCTGGTCTCGCTGCGCCAGGACAAGGTGCTGGTGCCGGGGTCCAACTCCTGGGTCGACGACGTGGCGCGGGCCCGGTGGACCGCGGGGCTGGCGGCGTACTATTTCGACGGCCCGTGGTGCCCCGGCGTGGCACTGCAGGAGATGCCGGAGTTCGGGGAGAAGCTGGGCGTCGGGCCGATGCTCGTGCCCGACGCGGGCACCGCCGTGGCCACCTACCACGTGCCACAGCCAGGAGACTACTGGTTGTCACCGACGACCAAGCACGCCCAGGCGGCCAACACCCTGTTGAGCGACCACTTCGCCACCCCCGGCTACTCCCGCCGGGTCGCCGAGACCATGTCGCAGCCCCCGCGCGACATCGACGTCGTCGAGCAGTCCCAGGCGCACCCCGCCTACAAGAAGCTCATCGGCTGGTTCCGGGAAAGCGTTCACCTCGCCCCCGACCCGATAGCCGGCAACGCGGACATCCAGCAGGTGCAGATCGCGTCCAAGCCGGTGCGCCCCACCCTCGGCGACATCGTGCAGGGCGCGCTCACCGGCGACGTCACCGACGTCCGCGCGGCGCTGACCAAGTTGTCCAGCGACACCGCCAAGGACCGGGACCGCGCGATCGCGGAGGCCGGGAAGAAGGGCGCGAAGGTCAGCCTGGACGACTACGCCTTCCCCAATTGGAAACCGGGCAAGGACTACACCAGGCCGATGTACGACGAGCGCTGACGATGGAGAAGGTTCCTGTGAAGCGACCGAACATCGTGCTGATCATGACTGACCAGCAGCGTGCCGGCTGGACGGCCGCGAGCGGATTCCCCCTGGACACCATGCCGTTCCTCGACGGGCTGACGGACGCCGGGGTGCAGTTCAGGCGGGCTTACACCACCTCCCCGCTGTGCGTGCCCGCCCGGATCAGCCTGCTCACCGGGCGGTATCCGTCCGCGCACCGGGTCAGGCAGAACAGCGCCGCCCATCACGTGCTCCGCGGCGACGACCTGGTGGACGTGCTGCGTGAGTCCGGCTACGCGCTGCATCTGGCGGGCAAGACGCACTTCCACCGCAAGCCGGCCGATTTCGACACGTTCGCCGCGCCCTACTGGCACGAGCGCGGCCCGGCCGACGCGGCGACGCCCGAGCAGGAGGCGTTCGAGGAGTGGCTCGTCTCGCTCGACCACTCGGTCAGCCATGAGCCGGCGCCGTTCCCGCTGGAGTGCCAGTTCCCGCACCGGATCGTCACCGACGCGATCAGCGCGATCGACGAGACGCCCGCCGACCGGCCGTTCTTCACCTGGCTGTCGTTCCCTGAGCCGCACAACCCCTACCAGGTCCCCGAGCCGTACTTCAGCATGTTCCCGGCGGACGAGGTGCCCGACCGGCAGTCCGGACCGGAAGGCGCCGAACGCAAGGGCGGAATGTACACGTGGCTGCGCCGGCTGACCGAGGAGAAACGGCCCGGCTACGACGCCGAATGGCGGCGCTACCGCGCCAACTACTGCGGCATGCTCCGGCTCATCGACGACCAGCTGCGCCGGTTCTTCGCGCACCTGCGCGAGACCGGGCGGGACGCGGACACGCTGGTGTTCTTCGTCGCCGACCACGGCGACTACACCGGCGACTACGGCCTGCAGCGCAAGGGCGCGGGCATGCCGGAGTGCCTGATGCGCATCCCGTTCGCCGTGGCCGGGCCGGGCGTGCGGCCCATGGTCAACGGCAACGACTTCGTCTCGCTCGCCGACCTGTTCCCGACGGTCTGCGACGCCCTCGACGTCGAGATCCCACCCGGCGTCCAGGGCCGCAGCCTGTGGCCCATGCTCACCGGGGAGCCCTACCCGGCCGAGGAGTTCGCGAGCGGCTACGGGGAACGCGGGTTCGGCGGGCAGGCGTACACCGTCGACGAGCGCCCCCCGTTGCACTTCCCCTACGAAGGGCGCACCTTCGACGAGCTCAACACCGTCACCCAGTCCGGGACGACGGTGATGCTCCGGCGCGCGCGGTGGAAGCTGCTGCTGGACGAGCGCGGGACGGGCGAGCTCTACGACCTGGACGCCGACCCCGCCGAGCTGGACAACCGCTACGACGACCCGGCGCTCGCCGGGGTCCGCGCCGACCTCACCACCGATCTCGCACGCTGGATGATCCGCGTCAGGGACGACCTGCCCCAGGCGGTCTACACGCTCAAACGCTCACCGCACAACTGGAGCCGGGCGTAACCGGGCTACGCCGGACGGACGCCTGGCGGGTTACGCGAGTCCGTCCGGCAGTGTGGTGCTGATCAGTAGGCGCCCAGGACGTCCACCACGAACACCAGCGTGCTCTTCGCGGGGATGCCCTGCTGCTCCTGGTCGCCGTAGCCCAGGTCCGGCGGGATGCTCATCACGACCCGGCTGCCGACCGGCACCCCCTCCAGGCCCTGCTGCCAGCCCTTGATGACCTGGCCGAGCGGGAACTCGGCCGGCTGGCCGCGGTCCCAGCTGGAGTCGAACTTCTTGTCGGTGCCCCAGATCTTGCCCGTGTAGTGGACGGAGAGCGTCTGGTCGGCCTTCACCTTCTTGCCGGTGCCCTTGATGACCGTCTTGACCTCGAGCTTCGCCGGGGGCTTGGCGTCGGTCTTCGTGGTCAGGGTGGGAGCCTTCTCACCACCGGGATTGTCGACCTTGACGCCCTTGATGCCGTCGCCGGTCTTCTTTCCGTCGGCCGCCTTGAGCGGTGGCGGCTGCTTGCCCACCACGTCGAACACGAACACCTTGGTCGGCTGGGCCGGCGCGGCCTGCTGCTGCTGCGGAGCGGCGTCGTTGGCCAGCACGGCCAGCAGCCGGCCGCCCTGCTTGACCTTGGTGAAGCCTTCCTGCAGGACCTTCGGCAGCTGCTCGGTGACCGGGATGGCCTCGGGCGCCTTGGTGTCGTACGAGGAACCCTGCACGGCGTTGCCCTGGCCGTCCCAGTTGTAGACGGTCAGGTTGACGACCACCCGGTCGCCCGCCTTGATGGCGTCGCCGTCGCCTGGGTGGATCACCTTGTACGACGACGTGGTGGCGGGCGAGCCGGCCGGGAACGTCACCGTGGGCTTGGCGCCCACGTTCCCCGCGACCGACACCTTGGTCCCGTCGGCCGGCGCGGCGCTGGAGCCGGCGCTGGAGCCGGCCCCGGGGTTCGCGCCGTCATCGGAGCCGCACGCGGCGGCGAAAAAGAGCAGAGGCACGGCGGCCGAAGCGGCCAGAGCGCGGCGCATGGATTTCCCTCGGAAAAGACGTCAGATTCGCGTCACACTACCCGACATTCAGGTAGGGCCGGGGTAAACGCGGCGCCACGCTCTGGCACTGGCTACATGCCGGCGATGAGCTTGTCGACCCGCTCGTCCACGCTGCGGAACGGGTCCTTGCACAACACCGTGCGCTGCGCCTGGTCGTTGAGCTTGAGATGCACCCAGTCGACGGTGAAGTCGCGCCGCTTCTCCTGAGCCTTGCGGATGAACTCACCGCGCAGCCGGGCCCGGGTCGTCTGCGGCGGCACCGACTTGGCCTCGAAGATCTTCAGGTCGGACGCCACCCGCTCCACCGAGCCGCGCTTCTGCAGCAGGTAGAACAGGCCGCGCTTACGGTGCACGTCGTGGTAGGCGAGGTCGAGCTGCGCCACCCGCGGCGAGGACAGCGGCAGGTCGTACTTCTTGCGGTAGCGCTCGATCAGCTGGTATTTCGTCACCCAGTCGATCTCCCGCGACACCAGGTCGAGGTTGCCCGTGTCGACCGCGTGCAGGGTGCGCTCCCACAACTCCAGCACCCGGTGGGCGATGGCGTCGCCGCCGCGGCGATCGACGAAGTCCTTCGCCTTCGACAGGTATTCCTGCTGGATCTCCAGGCTGGACGCCTCGCGCCCGTTGGCCAGGCGCACCCTGCGCCTGCCCGTCATGTCGTGAGAGACCTCGCGGATCGCCCTGATCGGGTTCTCCAGCGACAGGTCACGCATGACCGTGCCCGACTCGATCATGCGCAGCACCAGGTCGGTGGCGCCGACCTTGAGCAACATCGTGGTCTCGCTCATGTTGGAGTCGCCCACGATGACGTGCAGCCGGCGGAACCGCTCGGCGTCGGCATGAGGCTCATCGCGGGTGTTGATGATGGGCCTGGACCGGGTGGTGGCGCTGGAGACGCCCTCCCAGATGTGCTCGGCCCGCTGCGAGACGCAGTAGACGGCGCCGCGCGGCGTCTGCAGCACCTTGCCGGCCCCGCACACGATCTGCCGCGTCACCAGGAACGGGATCAGCACGTCGGCCAGCCGCCCGAACTCCCCGTGCCTGCCCACCAGGTAGTTCTCGTGGCAGCCGTAGGAGTTGCCGGCCGAGTCGGTGTTGTTCTTGAACAGATAGATGTCACCGGCGATGCCCTCTTCGCGCAGCCGCTTCTCGGCGTCCACGAGCAGGCCCTCGAGTATGCGCTCGCCCGCCTTGTCGTGGGTGACGAGCTCGATGACGTTGTCACACTCAGGTGTTGCGTATTCAGGGTGGCTGCCCACGTCGAGGTAGAGACGTGCGCCGTTGCGGAGGAAGACGTTGCTCGATCGGCCCCAGGACACGACCCGCCGGAACAAGTAGCGCGCGACCTCGTCCGGCGACAGCCTGCGCTGTCCCCTGAACGTGCAGGTCACGCCGTACTCGTTCTCCAGCCCGAAGATGCGACGATCCATCACCTCACACTATGCCCACGGATCGGCATGCGGGAGAGATCTTCGCAGGTGTTTTCCCGCACCGGCCCCATCCGGTGCCCCGTTGACCGGGCTTTTACGGCGTTCGTCCCACGCCCGCCCCCTCGGGGCGCGGGTCACGCGGCACAGGTCAAGGGATGTAGATCTCCTGCACCTTGACGATCCGCCCCTTGTACACGGTGATCAGCGACGGATGCGCGTTGGTGCCGTGCCGCTTGATCAGCGCCGCCCTGGGACACTTCTTCGCGCCGAGCCCCGTCTTCCTGCTGACCGTCAGGTTCGACATCGTGGCCTTGCACCCGTACGCCGACAGGAACACCACGTTCTTCGCGATCGGCGAGGCGTACGCACCCACATGTCCCTCGCGCGGGCCGACGAAGTTGCCCTGGGTGTGCTTGCCCTTCTTCCACCTGATGGGCACGTACTCGGCCGTACCGCCGCGTACGTGGGTGATCCAGCCGCGCAGGATGCCGTTGCGGCGGGAGTGGATCCCCTTGGTGAAGTCATGCTTCGGGTCGGCCTGGAAGGTCGTGCCGAAGATCTTGGGCGTCTCGTACTTGGGGTAGGCGGCCGCGTCGGCCGCACCGCCGGAGGTCAGCACCACGGCCGCGGCCACCCCGGCCGCGAGGATGCCGCGCAGGCAAGTTTTCATGCAACGTAAGATCATCGGCTACTCTCCGGAGTTCGCCCGAACCAGTGTGAAACACCTCACATTTTCCCTGGACCGCCTCCGTCGCGGGTGCCGAGCGGGCGGACGGCCGGCGCGGACGGCCGGCGCGGACGGCCCGACCGCGTCCGTGAAGACCGATCACCGGCCCCCACTCCGGTCACCGACGCAGAACCCCACCGCCCGCACCCCAACCCCGTGATCGGCGCAGGCAAGCCATCGCGGACGCGGGGACCCGATCTCAGGCGTGCGGCCGGCCACAGGCGCGAGAGGCCCGAACACCAGGACGCGAGAGGTTCGCTTCCCGCGCCGACCTGCCAGGCGCAGCGTGGTCGCGGGACCGGCGGACCCCACACCGCGGCGACCGGAAATCTCCCGCCGGTCACCGCCCGGCAGCGGGGACCCCTTCGTGGCGGGCCCCCGCGGGAACCGCCGTTACAGCGGCGAGGAGCCGTCGTCCACGTCGCCGTCCGGCCCTGTGGGCGGAGGCGTGTCCTTGCCCTCGCCGGCCGGAGGTGTGGTCTCGGAGGCGAGTGGGGTGGTCGTCTGGGCGAGCAGGCGCTCCAGCCGCGCCCCCGTCAGCCGGAGGAACTTGCGGTGCTCGCGGTTGCGGTCGAGCACCGCCACCTCCAGCTGCGCCACCGGCGGCCGCTCGCCGCCCGGCTCGGTGAGCGCCGTCAGCGCCACCTCCAGCGCGTCGGCCAGCGACATCGACTCGCGGTAGTGCTCCTTCAGCCGGGACGACACCGCCTCGGCCTGGCCGCCCATGGCCGCGAAGCCGTGCTCGTCGAAGACCGACCCGTCGAAGGTCAGCCGGTAGATGGCGTCGCCGTCCTTGGTCTCGCCCACCTCGGCGACGACGACCTCCACCTCGAGCGACTTGATCGACTCGGTGAAGATGCGGCCCAGGTTGGAGGCGTAGAGGTTGGCCAGGCCGCGCCCGGTCACGTCGGAGCGGTCGTAGGTGTAGCCGTTGATGTCGGCGTAGCGGATGCCGCCGAGCCGCAGTTCCTCGAACTCGTTGTAGCGCCCGACCGCGGCGAAGCCGATGCGGTCGTAGATCTCGCTGATCTTGTGCAGCGCCCGCGACGGGTTGGGCGCCACGAACAGGATGCCGTCGACGTACTGCAGCACGACGACGGACCGGCCCCGCGCGATGCCCTTGCGCGCGTAGTCGGCTTTGTCCCGCATGATCTGCTCAGGGGACGCATATCCAAAAGGCATGGACACGTGCGGTGGTCCTTTCTAGCGCAGCGGGGCGATGGGGCCGTCGGGCGAGATCAAGCGGGCTTCGAGCATCTGCTCCACGTAGGAGGAGACCTGCTCGTCGGACAGGCGGCGGAAACCGTCGGCGTCGATCACCGCCACGACCGGCCAGATCTTCCTGCTCACGTCGGGCCCGCCGGTGGCCGAGTCGTCGTCGGCCGCGTCGTAGAGGGCCTGGATGAGCGTCATCACCATGTCGTCGGAGGATGCGCCGTCGCGGTAGAGCTTCTTCAGCGACCCGCGCGCGAAGATCGAACCGGACCCGATCGCGTCGAAACGCTCCCGCTCGTAGGGGCCGCCCGCCACGTCGTAGCTGAAGATGCGGCCTTCGTCCTTGTCGGGGTCGTAGGCGGCGAACAGCGGCACCACCACCAGCCCCTGCATCGCCATGGCGAGGTTGCCCCTGATCATGGTCGCCAGCCGGTTGGCCTTGCCGGCCACCGACATCGTGCGGCCCTCGAGCTTCTCGTAGTGCTCCAGCTCCACGCGGTAGAGGCGGGCGAACTCGAGGCCCGTGCTGGCCGTGCCCGCGATGCCCATGCACGAGTAGTCGTCGGCGCGGAACACCTTCTCCACGTCCCGCTGGGAAATGATGTTGCCCGACGTCGCGCGCCGGTCGCCGGCCATGATCACGCCGCCGGCGAAGGTGGCGGCCACGATCGTGGTCGCGTGCGGGACCTGATCGCCGATCGGGGTGGCGAGAACCTCATCCCGCTGTGGCAGCAACTCGGGCGCATACGAGCTGACAAACTCCGTGAACGAGGAATTCCCCGTGTTCCGGAAAAGGTGGTTCACCAAGCCGACGGGCAGATCCCTTTGCGATGCCACGCGACTCCCTCCAAACGTCAGTGTTCCTAGGGCGACCCTACTCATGTTGGGTTGCTGTCTGCACTTCCCACGATCAGCTCACGGCGAACCATTCTGCGCGGGGGCCACTGGCGTACCGCTGAAACCGTCAAACGCGACACCACGCCCACGGGCCGCCCTGCGCGGCGGCCGTCACGAACCCAGCGGCCATACTGGACACCATGGCCACCAGGTCCGTCCGCGACTGGATCCTGCACGTGGACCTCGACCAGTTCATCGCCGCGGTCGAGCTGCTGCGCCACCCCGAGCTGCGCGGCAGGCCCGTCGTCGTGGGCGGCACCGGCGACCCCACCCGCCCCCGCACCGTGGCGGCCACCGCCACCTACGAGGCCCGCGCCCACGGTGTCCGCTCCGGCATGCCGCTGCGCACGGCGCAGAGACGCTGCCCTGAAGCGGTCTTCCTGCCCAGCGACCCACCGGCCTACGAAGCCGCCTCACGGGAGGTGATGGCCGTGCTGCGCGCGTTTCCCGTACGTGTGGAGGTCTGGGGCTGGGACGAGGCCTTCGTCGGCGCCGCCACGGACGATCCTGAAGCGCTCGCGGCGGACCTCCAGCACGCCGTGCTCGCCCGCACCGGGCTGACCTGCTCCGTCGGCATCGGCGACAACAAACACCAGGCCAAGCTCGCCTCGGCCTTCGCCAAGCCGGCGGGGGTGCACCGGCTCACCGGCGACGACTGGGCCGAGACCATGAACCACCGCTCCACCGACGCGCTGTGGGGCGTCGGCGCCAAGACCGCGAGAAAGCTCGCTGCTCACGGCGTGCACACCGTCGCCCAGCTGGCCGCGGCCGACCCGGCCGAGCTCGCCCGGCATTTCGGCCCCACCAACGGCCCCTGGCTGCGTTATCTCGCCCTCGGCAAGGGCGAGGCCGAGGTCGTCACCACACCGTGGATCGCCCGCGGCCACAGCCGCGAGACCACCTTCGAGCACGACCTCACCGACAGGGGCGACATCGCCCACCACGTCGCGACGCTCGCAGGGCGCGTCGCGCGGGACACCATCGACGCCGGCCGCCAGGCGACCCGCGTCACCGTCAAGGTGCGCTACACGCCTTTTCTCACCCGCACCCGCCAGGCCACACTTCCCGCCGCCACGGCGGACCCGGCCGCCATCACCCGGACGGCCCTCACCGTGCTCGGCCGCTTCGATCTCGACCGCCCCGTGCGCCTCCTCGGCGTCGCGGTCGACTATGCCATGCCGGACGACCAACCCACCCTCGACCACCTGGACTAGAGAACAGCCCCGAGCTTCCTTGCTCCGCGAAGAGCGGCGCCGTGCTCGCCCGGCCGGGCGAGCACGCGCTCGCAGTCGTCCTGGTGGTGCCGTGACGGTAGGCAAGCGGGTGGCCGCCGAAGAGACTTTGCCGCGCGCCCGTCGGGGCTGCGCTAGGTGAGCCCGGACCGGGCGAGGGCCATGGCCTCACCACGGTCCGGGCAGGTCGTCGTTCGGTACGGCGTTTCCACCCGAGTCATCCTTAACGTGCTGTCGTCCTACTCCCCACCCTTTTGGACATAGCTCCGTACGAATTCCTCGGCGTTCTCTTCGAGAACTTCGTCTATCTCATCCAGGATCGAGTCGACATCGTCGGTGAGCTTCTCCTGCCGCTCCTGAACGTCCGGCGCCGCCGAGGCCTCGGTCTCCTCAACTTCGGCCTCGCGCCGACCTGCCTGCTTCTGGCCGCCGGTGTCCTTGGTTGCCATGTCCTACCTCCGTCTGGGGGACTGCCTCTCCTGCATATCTTCCCCGAACCGGGCGACATTTCGCGCCGATCATCCAGCGATCTTGCGGGGTTGACCAGATAGTAGAGCTACCCGATAGCGGGACACCCGCTCCCACAGAAGGTTGAGATGTCCCCTTTGTCCCTGAGTGTGGCTAATGTGGTCCTCGTCACACTACCGCCGCAGGGTCTCTGTCGTCGCTTCTGATGCGGAACGTTCCAGGCTACCCCGTCCGCCCCTGGGCAGACCCGCGCGATGCGTGCTCAGTCGCCGCCGGTGAGCGCGGCGACGAGGTCGGCGGCCGTACGGCAGCGGTCGAAGAGCTCTCCGACGTGGGCCTTGGTGCCGCGCAGCGGCTCAAGGGTCGGCACCCGCTGCAGCGACTCCCTGCCCGGGATGTCGAAGATGACGGAGTCCCAGGAGGCGGCGGCGACGGCTTCGCTGTACTGGCTCAGGCAGCGGCCGCGGAAGTAGGCCCGGGTGTCGGTGGGCGGGTGCTCGACGGCCCGCTGCACTTCTTCCTCGGTGACGAGGCGCTGCATGCGCCCGCGGGCCACGAGGCGGTTGTAGAGGCCACGGTCGGGACGGATGTCGGAGTATTGCAGGTCGACGAGCTGGAGCCGGGGATGGGACCAGGCCAGGCCGTCGCGGCTGCGGTAGCCCTCGAGGAGTTCGAGCTTGGCGACCCAGTCGAGCTCGCCGGCGAGCTGCATCGGGTCCTCGGCGAGGCGGGTGAGCACGGACTCCCAGCGGTCGAGGATGTCCTTGTTCATCTCGTCGTGGGCGGTGCCGCGTTCCTCGACGTATTTGCGGGCCTGCTCCAGGTATTCCATCTGAAGCTGGATCGCGGTGAGCTTGCGGCCGTCACGCATGGGGATCTCGTAGCGGCAGCCGGGGTCGTGCGAGACCGCCCGCAGCGCCTGCACGGGATTGTCGACGGCCAGGTCGCGGGTGAGGAAGCCGTCCTCGATCATGGCGAGGACGAGCGCGGTGGACCCGAGCTTGAGGTAGGTCGAGATCTCCGACATGTTGGCGTCGCCGATGATCACGTGCAGCCGGCGGTATTTCTCGGGGTCGGCGTGCGGTTCGTCCCGGGTGTTGATGATCGGGCGCTTGAGCGTGGTCTCGAGCCCGACCTCGACCTCGAAGAAGTCGGCCCGCTGGCTGATCTGGAAGCCCTCGCCGCGGGAGTCCTGGCCGATGCCGACCTTGCCGGCGCCGACGACGACCTGCCGGGAGACGAAGAACGGGGTGAGGTGCCTGACGATGTCGGCGAACGGAGTGGCCCGCCGCATCAGATAGTTCTCGTGGCAGCCGTAGGAGGCGCCCTTGGCGTCGGTGTTGTTCTTGTAGAGCTGGATCGGGGCGTTGGACGGGATGGCCGACGCCCTGGTCGCCGCGTCGTACATGACCCGCTCGCCCGCCTTGTCCCAGATGACCGCGGCCCGTGGGTTGGTGCATTCGGGCGCGCTGTACTCCGGATGGGCGTGGTCGACGTAGAGCCGGGCGCCGTTGGTGAGGATGACGTTGGCCAGGCCGAGGTCCTCGTCGGTGAGCTGCGTGGGGTCGGCCACCTCCCGGGCGAGGTCGAACCCGCGCGCGTCGCGCAGCGGGTTCTCCTCCTCGAAGTCCCACCGTGCCCTGCGCGCGCGGGCCGCCGAGGCGGCCAGGTAGGCGTTCACGACCTGTGAGGAGGTCACCATCGCGTTGGCGCCTGGCTGACCAGGTACGGAAATGCCGTACTCGGTCTCGATGCCCATCACCCGACGCACCGTCATGCAACACCCTCTGTTCGTCCGGGTCTGTCTATCCGCCGTTTATATGCCCGAGCCTATGCCCTTCACAGTGCCCCGAGGCCACAAGGTTATGGCACCGACGCCTTTTCAACCTGTACGACGGGAGCTGACGCGGTATGCCGTGCCTTGCGCGGCTTGAGGAGCCGCTGGACAGGACGTTCGGCAAAGACATGGACGAGATAGGACAGGACGATCGCGACCAGCGTCGCGGTCACGGCGACGGCCCAGGGGGGAAGGTCCTCGACCAGCACGGGGATGAGGGCCACCGCGACCACACCATGGAACAGGTAAAGCGGGTAAGTGACCCCGCCCAGCGCGGTGAGCGCACGCGACGGCCTGAGCCTGAGCAGGCCGAGGGCGACCAGGGCCATCACGGCGAAGATCAGGGTGATGGTGATGATGACGCTGACGTCGGTGACGGGCATGTTCTTGAAGCCGGCGGCCTCGACGCGGCTGTGCACCCGCCCGAGCGCGGCGTTGATCGACAGACCGTACCCGCCGGCCACGTACAACCAGGGCAGCCAGGCGCTGCCGTGCTTGTGAATGAGGTACAGGGACATGCCGGCCACGAAGTAGGGGGCGTAACGCGGCATCACGATCTCGTCGAGCAGGTCGTTGCCGAGCAGTTCCGCGCCGAGCGCCGCGACCAGCCAGACGCCCGCGAAGACCAGCACGCGCCGGTACGTCACGCCGATGATCACGAGGATCGCCATCAGGAGGTAGAACCGGAGCTCGGCCCAGAGCGACCAGTAGACGCCGCTGGCGTCGGTGACCTTGAACAGCCGCTGGAGCATGGTGGCGTTCACCAGGTATTCGCCTGGTGAAAGTTTTGGGTTGAGCGCCTTGGCGCCGGTGATCGCGTAGAGGGCGGCGACGGCGCCGAGACTGAGCCAGTACGCGGGATAGAGCCGGACGAACCGGGACCTCGCGAAGCCGCCGAGCCCGCGGCCCCAGACGGTCATCAGGATGACGAACCCGCTGATGATGAAGAACAGTTCGACACCCAGGATGCCTAACCCCGCGACGGGTGCCAGCGCCGGGAACAGTTCGGCGGGCCTGTCCCCCCAGACGGAGGCGTACGCGACGAGGTAGTGGAAGGCGACGACGGCCAGGGCGGCGATGAATCGCAGGAGGTCGAGCTCGGCCAACCGGCCGTCCCCCCGGACTTGCTTCGGCCGGTTGGGTGAATGCACGCCCCTTTGACGTAGTAGTCGATCATTTCGGTTCCACCGTCCCCTCTGTTCCCACCAGCAACACGTGTGAGCGGTCGTCGACGCCGAGCGCGTCGCGGGAGGCGTCGCCGAGTTCGAGCAGCCCGGCGGCGCCGGCCGCGCCGCACGGCGACAGGGCCACCCCGTGCCCGGCCAGGAGCCGTACCGCGGCGTCCGCCTGCTCGTCCGTGATCGTCATGTAGAGGTCGGCGAGGTGGGACAGCAGGCGGTGGGCCACGAGCGAGGGTTCGAGGCAGTCGAGCCGGCCGAGCGTGGTGTGCCCGCCGCCGACGCGGACGGGCTTGCCCGCGCGGGCGCTCTCCAGCAGGCAGGGCGCCCCCTCGGGCTCGACGACCACGACCTTGGGCTGCTCGCCCCAGCGGTCCCGTACGTACGCCGCCGCCGCGGCGGCCAGCCCGCCCACCCCCGCCTGCACGAACACGTGCGTGGGCGCCTCCAGGGCCCCTGCCGGGCCGTGCACGGGGTCGTGAACGGAGCCGCCGATCGCCTGATGTCCGGCGGGTTCCGCGGAGAACCGCAGCGCGCCGGGGTCGGTGAGTTCGTCGAAAAGGACCGTGTAGCCGCGCATGACGTCCAGCGGGACGGCGGTGTAGCCCTCCCACGAACTGTCGGAGACCAGGCGCCACCCGTGCTCCTCGGCGGCGTGGAGCGCGGCGGCCATGCTGTCGTCGTAGTGGCGGCCGCTGCGCCGCACCTCCGCGCCGAGCGCCCGCAGCCGCCGCTCGAACGCCTCGGGAACGTCCTCGCTCAGATAGATCACGCACGGCACCCCGGCCTCCGCCGCGCCGGCGGCGACGGAGATGCCGTGGTTGCCGGCGCTGGCGCACACGAACGCGGGCCCTTCCGGCTCGCGTTCGGCCATCAGGCGCACGGCGTAGGCGCCGCCGAGCGCCTTGAAGCTGCCCAGCCCCATGCGCAGGCTCTCGTCCTTGATGTGCGCGGCGGCCGTGCCCGCGAACCCGTGGACGGTGTGGACGGGCGTCGGCCGGTAACCCGGCAGCCCGGCGAAACGGGCGCGCGCCCGGCGGGCGTGCCCGGCTCCGATGAGCGCGCGATCCTGGGCGGTGTACGGGGCGCGCGCGGGATTGAGGTACTCCATGATCGCCATGCTAGGCAGGGCCCGCGCCCGTCACCGGCAGGCGAGCCGCCATGGCGGCCGCGGCCGTTCCGCGCCGGAGGGCGGCCGCAGATGCGGGAGGGCCGCGCGGGTCTCCCGCGCGGCCCTCCCGATCAAGGGGTGTTACAGGTATTGGCCGGTGTTGGCGACGGTGTCGATGGACCGGCCGGCTTCGGTGCCCTGCTTGCCGGAGACCAGCGTGCGGATGTAGACGATCCGCTCGCCCTTCTTGCCGGAGATGCGGGCCCAGTCGTCGGGGTTGGTGGTGTTGGGCAGGTCTTCGTTCTCGGAGAACTCGTCCACGCAGGCCGTGAGCAGGTGCTGCACCCGCAGGCCCTTCTGGCCGGATTCGAGGAACTGCTTGATGGCCATCTTCTTGCCCCGGTCGACGATGTTCTGGATCATCGCGCCGGAGTTGAAGTCCTTGAAGTAGAGGACCTCCTTGTCGCCGTTGGCGTAGGTCACCTCGAGGAAGCGGTTCTCCTCGCTCTCGGTGTACATGCGCTCGACGACGCTCTGGATCATGCCCTGGATGGTGGCCTCACGGGAGCCGGAGTGCTCCGTCAGGTCATCGGGATGCAGAGGCAGGTCAGAGATGAGGTATTTCGAGAAGATGTCCTTGGCCGCCTCGGCGTCCGGCCGCTCGATCTTGATCTTGACGTCCAGGCGGCCGGGCCGCAGGATCGCCGGGTCGATCATGTCCTCGCGGTTGGAGGCGCCGATGACGATGACGTTCTCCAGGCCCTCGACGCCGTCGATCTCCGACAGCAGCTGAGGGACGATGGTGTTCTCCACGTCGGAGGACACGCCCGAGCCTCGGGTGCGGAAGATCGAGTCCATCTCGTCGAAGAACACGATCACCGGGGTGCCCTCTGAGGCCTTCTCGCGGGCTCGCTGGAAGACGAGGCGGATGTGCCGCTCGGTCTCACCGACGTACTTGTTGAGCAGCTCCGGGCCCTTGATGTTGAGGAAGAAGCTCTTGCCGGACTGGCCGGTCTTCTCCGCGACCTGCTTGGCCAGGGAGTTGGCGACGGCCTTGGCGATGAGCGTCTTGCCGCAACCGGGCGGGCCGTACAGCAGCACGCCCTTCGGGGGACGGAGTTTGTGCTCGCGGAACAGGTCGGCGTGCAGGTAGGGCAGCTCGATCGCGTCCCTGATCTGCTCGATCTGCCGCATGAGACCGCCGATCTCCTCGTAGGAGATGTCGGGAACCTCTTCGAGCACGAGCTCTTCGACTTCGGACTTGGGTATGCGCTCGTAGACGTAGCCGGAACGAGGTTCGAGCAGGAGCGAGTCGCCCGCCCTGATGGGCTGGCCGACCAGCGACTCGGCCAGTCGCACGACGCGCTCTTCGTCGGCGTGCGAGATGACCAGGGCCCGCTGTCCCTCGTCGAGCAGTTCTTTGAGCATCACGATCTCGCCGACCTCTTCGTAGCCGAGGGCTTCGACCACGTTGAGCGCCTCGTTGAGCATGACCTCCTGGCCACGCCGCAGCGAAGCGACATCGACGGCGGGGCTGACGTTCACCCGGAGCTTGCGCCCTCCGGTGAACACCTCGATCGTGCCGTCTTCTCGGGCCTCCAGGAAGGTGCCGAAGCCGGATGGCGGCTGCGCCAGCCGGTCGACCTCCTCCTTGAGGGCGACGATCTGGTCCCTGGCCTCCTTGAGTGTGGCCACCAGGCGTTCGTTCTGGCCGGTCACGGCCGCCAGATTGGCCTGTGCCTCATGGAGACGTTCTTCGAGGACCCTGGCCTGACGGGGTGACTCGGCCAGCTTCCGCCTCAGCGCGGTGATCTCCTCCTGGAGGAAGGAGACCTGTGTTGAAAGATCAGCGACCTCCCGTTCGCGCTGCGCGGCTCGAGCCTCAGCATCATCGCGAGCTGCCACGCCCCGTCACCTCCTTCCCAGTCGAGGGCGACTACTAAGGACCTTACCTATCTCGGGCCCCTCCGTAACCTGGCCGGGCAGTGTTCGTCGTGTGACATTCAGTATTCGGTGATTAATCCCCAATAGTGCGTTTAATACTCCCAGCATATGAACACGGCCCTCTGTTCCCGTGTCACGCACCAACGCACCCTCGTGGCCAAATTGTCATAGTTCTTCAGTCGTCCCCTTCGGTCGTCGACGGCGCGGCGGTGGTGTCACGCCGTCGGCCATGCGGCGGGCGGTGACGAGGAACCCGGTGTGGCCGATCATCCGATGATCCGGTCTCACCGCGAGCCCTTCGACGTGCCAGTCGCGAACCAGGGTCTCCCACGCATGTGGCTCGGTGAAACACCCATGATCGCGAATGACCTCGACCGTCTTGGACATCTGGGTCGTCGTGGCGACGTAGCAGCAGATCACGCCGCCCGGCGTGAGCGCCTTCGCCGCCGCGTCGACGCATTCCCAGGGAGCGAGCATGTCGAGGATGACGCGGTCGACGTCGACCTCGTCGATGGAGACCACCAGGTCGCCGGTGACCAGGCGCCAGTTGTCCTCCATGGGGCCGCCGTAGAACTTCTCGACGTTCTTGCGCGCCACGTCGGCGAACTCCTGGCGGCGCTCGTACGACGTCACGTGGCCCTCGGGGCCGACCGCGCGCAGCAGGAAGCAGGTCAGCGCCCCGGAGCCGACGCCGGCCTCGACGACCCTCGCGCCGGGGAAGATGTCGGCCATGCCGACGATCATCGAGGCGTCTTTCGGGTAGATGACGGCCGCGCCGCGCGGCATGGCCAGCGTGTAGTCCTGCAACAGATGGCGGAAGGCGAGGTAGGCGGTGCCGCCCGAGGAGCGCACGACCGAGCCTTCAGGCTGCCCGATCAGCTCGCTGTGCGGGATGGCGCCCTTGTGGGTGTGGAAGACGCCGTCCTCCTTGAGCGTGATCGTGTGGCGCTTGTTCTTGGGGTCGGTGAGCTGCACCTGATCCCCCGCCTGGAAAGGCCCATGCCTGCGGAAACCCATGGCGGCAAGGTTATAGGGCTTTCGAGCGGGTCATGACGCGCGATAAGTATGGGTGATGCTCCCGCGCGACGTGATCTCCACCGGTGCCCTGATTCTGCGGCCGCCCACGGAGCCGGACACCGAGGCGATCGTCATGACCTGCGACGACCCGGTGACGGCCAGGTTCCTGCCGCTGCTGCCCTCCCCCTACCGGACCGAGGACGCGCGCGAGTACCTCGGCAGGGCCGCGGCGACGTGGCGGGACGGCGGCGCGGAGTTCGCGATCACCGAGAACGGCCGCTACGCCGGCTCCATCGGCGTCACGCCGCCGGACCGCTGGGGCGTGACCCGGATCGGCTACCTGGTGGCGCCGTGGGCCCGGGGCAAGAACGTCGCCGCCACGGCGGCCAGGGCCGTCACCGACTGGCTCTTCGACCACGGGGTGCGCCGGGTCGAGCTGCAGACCGAGGTGGAGAACGTGGCGAGCCTGCGGGTGGCCGGCAAAGCGGGCTTCCGTGAGGAGGGACGCAGGCGGGACGCCAAGCGGCTGCGCGACGGCCGGTACGCCGACTTCGTCACGTTCGGCCGGCTGCCCGGCGACGTCAGGGTGGCGGAGCCGTACCTTCCGCTCTTCGACGGCGGGGAACTGGGCGACGGGGTCGTGGCGCTGGAGCCGCTGGCCGCCGAGGACGCCGCGGACTTCCACCGGATGATGGCCGAGCCGAGCGTGGCGGCCTACTCCGTGGGGCCGCCGGCCACGCTGGAGGAGAACGAACGGCGCTGCCGCTACACCGGCTACTGGTGGGTGTCGGGGCAGCGTGTCGAGCTGGCGGTCAGGGACGCGGCCTCGCGGGCGTTCGCGGGGCATGTGCAGCTGACGCAGGTCGTCCCGGCACTGGGCCAGGCGATGATCGGCTACTCGCTGGTGCCGGAATACCGGAAGAAGGGGCTCATGACGCGCGCGGTGCGGCTGCTGGTGGACTGGGCGTTCGCGAGCACGGCCCTGCACCGGATCGTGGCGGGCACCGAGGCGGGCAACACGCCCTCGCAGGCGGTGCTGGAACGGGCCGGGTTCAGCCGGGAGGGCGTGCACCGTCAACTGTTCCCGCAGCCGGACGGCACGTGGGCCGACGACGTGGCCTGGGCCCGCCTGCGGCCGGCCGAGCCCTCCGGCGGGAAATTCTGATTTCCTGTTGAGGGCTGGTCAAGGGGATCGTCCAGGGCGATAGTCAGGGCACCCGCACGTGAGGGTCGCGTGATCGGGGTACGCGATCTCACCCTCTCCCCCCGAGGGGCGCCGCGATGCCATACGACCGTGCCGACGTCGCCATGCGCGAGCTGATCGCCGTCTTCTCCTGCCTGGAGGCGGCGAACCTGATCGACCGGCTGGCACGTGCGGCCGCCGGCGTCGCGGGCACCGCGAACGCGGGATTCGTCCAGGTGGACGTGCTGCGCCGGCACGCCTGCTCGCTCCACGTGCACACCCCGCCGGGCGATCCGCTGCGCGTGCGGCGCTGGCTCACGGAGTCGGGCGTGATGAAGGAGCTCGTGGCGTCGACGGCGACGGTACGGCTGGCGCGCGACGTGTCGGTGGGCGAGCCGGGGTTCCTGTCCATGCCCGTGCCGATGACGACACGCGACTTCACGTACCTGTGGGTGGCAGGGCGCGGGTTCAGCGACGGCGACGAGCACCTCGTGAGCCGGTTCGCCACGGCGGCGGGACGGGCTCTGGAGGCCGCCGGCGGCCTGGAGGCGGCGGTGCGCATGTTGCGCGGGGTACGGTCTTTCCGGCCGCTCTAGCGGCGCGGGCCCCCTTATCGCGCGGGGACAATCCCGAGGTTACGGACGACCGGTTGCGGGCCCAATGGAGGCGGGAAACGGTGCCGCGGCGGGTTCTCGGGCCCGCTGCCCGTGAAGATCCTTCGCCTTTTCCCCGGCTTTTGGGCAGAGCGGCGCTTTTCGCGTATATAGCCCTATAAACCTGTGCGCCGCGGCCGGAATGCCCGGCGTGGCCGCCGTTCCCGGCGTACACGCCAGGACGCCCGCGCCCTCGGTGAGGGCGCGGGCGTCCGGCGACGAGGTGTCCGTCAGCCCCGGTGGGCTTCGAAGCGAAGGGTGCGGGACACGCCCACCCGGACGGTCGTGCCCGGCGCGATGGTGACGGGCTCGTTGGGCGGGATGTCGTAGAAGTTGGGGTCACCGGGCGGCTGGATCTGAGTGCCGTTGACCGAGCCGAGATCCACCAGGTTGACGTCCCAGCCGTCCAGCGCCACACGCAGGTGCCGCCGGGAGACCGAGCCGTCGGGGCTGGTGACCTTGGCCGGCCTGGCGTTGCCGCCGGCCACCTCCGGCGCGCGTTCCGGGTCGCGGCCGAGGAGGTAGTCGCTCTCCAGGGGCAGCGCCGTGCCGTCGTCGAGGACGAGCACCCCGAGCGAGGGCCGCGGCCCTTTGTAGGGAACGAGGGTGCGCTGGACCAGGGCGATGCCGCAGACGGCGCAGTAGGGCACGCGGGGGTCGTTGAAGTGGTCGTTCTTGCAGTCGACCCCGTAGACCAGCGGCCGGTCGCCGTGGTCGCCCTGCTGCTCCTGCTGCTGGGGCGGGCCCGGCTGGTCGTAGTGCTCCTGCGGGCCGGGCCCGGGCGGAGCGGGCTGGTCGTAGTGGTCGGGCGGCCCCATGTGCTGGCCGGCCTGCTGCTCGGCGCCGCTGCCCTGATGCGGCTCGTCGTAGGAGGGGAACTGCTGCTGCGGCTCCTGCAGGGGCGGCGGCTGGTCCTGCGGCGGACCGAAGGGGGACTGCTGGTCGTGGGGAGGACCGTAGGGTGGCTGGTCGTGCGGCGGACCGTAGGGCGACTGCTGCTCCGGGGGCGAGCCGTAGGGCGACTGGTCCTGCGGCGGGCCGTAGGGGGCCGGCTGGTCCGGGGGCGTCATGTAGGACGGCGGCTCGACCGGCTGCGGACCCGAGTGGGGGCCCGGTTGCGGGCCCGAGCCCGCCTGTGGCTGGTCGGCCAGCGGGTAGGGAGGTCGCTCGACCGGCTGCTGCGGGGGCGGCTGGATGAGATCGGGCTCGACGTGGATGCCGGTGGCGGGCATCTCGCTGGTGAGCGGCCTGGACACGGCCGAGGGCTGTTCGGAGAAGTCACCCACGAGACCGCCGCCGTGCACGACGCCGCCGTCGAGCCGGACCGCGGGGTGCGGGCTGCCGGCACCGGGCAGGCTCAGCTCGACGCGCTCGACGGTGCCGGTGACGAGCCGGTCGGCCCACGTCAGCGAGTCGCTGCCGGCCAGCCGCGTCTCGCCTCCAGGGGTGCCGATGGTGGCCGCCGCCGAACCGCTGACCAGGACGGCCACGCCGTCGCCGACGGGGCCCGCCACCGCGCAGGTGGCCGGGTCGCCCGCCATGTTGGCCGCGAGCACCTGGGCGGCACGCCGGGCCAGCGCCCGGCCGTCCCCGCCTGACGAGGCCGTCGCGCGCAGCGCCTCGAGCAGGTCGTCGGCCGCGGACTCGCCGGCGTCGCACACGAGCAGCAGCCCGCCCTCGTAGGCGACCAGCCCATTTCCAGGAAGCGGACGCACCACTCCGAAGCCTTGGTCGGTCATGCGTCCTCCCTCATGACGACCGTGCTGCGCTCATTGGTGCCCTCGCTGCGCTCGGTCACTCAACTCTCCTCCCCGGAAGCCGGCGGTGTTACGGCACCCGCACTGCCGTGCTGGTCACCAGCCATACGTACCCCGACGACGAGGCCGCGTCGCGGCCCCCTCGTCTCGATTCGGTGAACCGGTCGACCGCGGCAAACCCCTCAACTGTGCAAGTCTGGCCAAACAGCACACTATCGGCCTGTCGTCACATCGCAGAAATCGCCAGAGTCGGCTCCGGCCCACCCCGAAACTGCTGGACACGACCCTAGCTGTGGGCTGCCGCTTAAACGAGTGGGACAAATCAGACGCCCGTGAAGACCCGGTTGACGTCTGCCGTGGCCAGCACGCCGTAGATGTCGCCGCCGCGCTCCACGAGCAGGTATTCGCTGCCTGGCGCCTCGCGCATGGCGTCGATGAGGGGCTCGCCCTCCAGATCGGCGGCGAGCACCATGTCGGGCTCCAGCGACTTGGCGAGAGAGGCGACGTTGACCCAGGGGCGGCGGTGCTCGGGCGTGGCCTGGACGGCGGCCTCGCTGACGATGGCGAGGGGCTTGCCTTCGTGGTCGACCACGACCATGGCGCCGGCCCGGCGTTCGCCCGCCTGCCTCAGCGCCTCGGACAGCGGCGTCTCGGCGCTCACAGGGATGGCCCTGCGCGCGAGCGTGCGGGCGTTGACCTGGGGGATCCTGGCGCGGATCTTGGCCACGCGCAGCGACTGGCTGGCGCCGAGCCAGATGAACATGGCCAGCACGATCGGCCACAGCAGGTCGGTCAGGTCGAGCTCGCGCCCGTCGGACATCGTCGTCGCGACCGGCACGACGACGAGGAGCACCGCCAGCACCCGGCCGCCCCAGGCGGCGACGACGGTGCCGGAGCCGGGATTCTTGGTGAGCTTCCACACGCCGGCCCGCAACATCCTGCCGCCGTCCAGCGGCAGCCCCGGCAGCAGGTTGAACACGCCGACGATGAGGTTGGCCACCCACAACTGCCAGACGAGCGCCTCCGGGATGCCGCCGTCGTTGACCACGTAGACGTCGGCGGCCAGCCCGAGCCCGCCCAGGGCCAGGGAGAGCGCGGGGCCCGCGGCGGCCACCAGGAACTCCTTGCCCGGTGTCGGCGGCTCCTTCTCGATCTCGGAGACGCCGCCGAGGAAGTAGAGGGTGATCCGCCGGACCGGCAGGCCGTAGGCCTTGGCCAGCACGCTGTGGGCCAGCTCGTGCAGCAGCACCGAGACGTACAGCAGCACCGCGAACACGAACGCGACGGCGTACGCGGCCGTGTCGCCGAGCTCGGGCAGCATGATCTGCATCCTCGGCCCGACGAGCATGGTGATGAAGGCCGCCACGATGAACCACGTCCACGAGACGTACACCGGAATGCCGAACGGCTTCCCCATCCGGATGCCGGAGAACTCCTGTCGCGGGCTCTGCTCGCTCACCGCACTCCTTGACGTCCTCGCCGCGGGGGAACCTGATCACCGCGCCCGGCCGGGGGGCCGGGCCGCGGTCCGTGTCGCGGAATCCCGTTGGCACGTGCTGTTGCTGCCTCGATGCTACGCGCCGGATCACGTGATCCTCGTTTCGCGGGCGTTATTCTGTCGGGCTCTTGACCTAGAGTGCGGTGCATGACATTGACCGAACCGGCGATCATCGGAGCTCTCTCCCCGTCCCGGGCGGGCGATTTCATGACATGTCCGCTGCTCTACCGCTTCCGGGTGATCGACCAGCTCCCCGAGAAGCCGTCGCAGGCGGCGGTGCGCGGCACGGTGGTGCACGCGGTCCTGGAGCGCCTCTACGACCTGCCGGCGCAGCGGCGTTCCGTGAGCGCGGCGCTGGAACTGCTGGAGCCGCAGTGGCGGCGGCTGCTCGACGACGACCCGCAATACGGCGAGATGTTCGCCGACGAGGCCGAGCAGGCCGAATGGCTCGCGCAGGCGCGCGACATGCTGGAGCGCTACTTCAGGCTGGAGGATCCTACGCGGCTGGAGCCGGCCGAGCGGGAGCTCTACGTCGAGGCGGTGCTCGACGGAGGGCTGCTGTTGCGGGGCTACGTCGACCGGCTCGACGTGGCGCCGACCGGCGAGGTCAGGGTGGTCGACTACAAGACGGGCAGCGCTCCGGGGCCCGACTTCGAGGCCAAGGCCTTATTTCAGATGAAGTTCTACGCCCTCGTGCTGTGGCGGCTGCGCGGTCAGGTGCCCCGGCTGCTGCAGCTGGTCTACCTGGGAGGCCAGGGCGAGGTGCTGCGCTACGCGCCCGACGAGGCCGACCTGCTGGCCACCGAGCGCAAGGTGATGGCGTTGTGGGCGGCGATCGAGCGGTCGCTGAAGTCGGGCGAGTGGCGGGCGCGGCGCAGCCGGCTGTGCGACTGGTGCGACCACCAGGCGTTGTGCCCGGAGTTCGGCGGCACCCCGCCGCCGGTGCCCGACCGCCAGCCCGGCGACACCGTCCGCAGCAGCCGCCGCGCAGCCACCGACGAGCTCTGACCCCACGCCCCGGACCGCCGCCCGCCCACGGGACACACGAGCGACGGTGCCGGGCCGTACCGGTCCGTGCCGGGCCAAGCGGCGCGGGGTGCTAGGGACGGGGCGGCGCGGGCCCACCCGGACCAGCCTGGACCGGGACAAGCCCCACCCCTGGAGCGGCACGGACCCAGTCCGGAGCGGCGCGGGGCGGTGAGGGGTGGCGTCGCCGTAACTGTCCTCATGGTCGTCGCGGGAGGGTCCGCCTTTGGATCGGCGCGGCCCGGAGCGCGCGGCCCGGAGCCCGAGGCCCGGGGCGTTCGGGCCCTGAGTGCTCGGGCGGGGTAATCCTCCCGAGGGAGGAGGCTGCGGGTTCTGGCCTGGGCCTACAGTGAAGCGGTGCGGATAGACCGGACCAGGTTCCACGACACGGTGCTCGCCGGAGTGGTGGCCGCCGCCTCGGTGGCGCTGTTCGTTCTTTACGAACATGGGCGGCTGTCGTCCGGGGATCTGGTGGTCGACGGCGTGCGCGAGCCCGATCCGCTCGGTGCGCTGCTGGTGTTGCTGGCGTGCGTCCCCGTGGCCGTGCGCAGGCGGTGGCCGCTGGCGGCGCTGTGCGCGGGCCTGGTGCCGGAGACGCTGCTGGCCGGCTTCGGGTACAGCACAGGGGTGCCGGGCCTGTCCGGGCTGGTGCTGCTCTATTCCGTGGCCTCCAACCGGGGCCTGGCGATGGCGCTGGGCGGGCTGCTGGCCACGGTGCTGGCGTACGCGCTCGGCGCCGCGGCGGGCCCGCCCAGCGCCACGACCTTGAGCGACCACGTGGTGGTGGCCATGGTGCTGGTCTCCGTGTGGGGCGCGGGCCGGAGCCTGCGGCTGCGCCGGGCGTACATGGAGGAGCTGAGAGGCCGTGCGGCGCGGCTGGAGCGGGCGCGCGCGGCCGACACGCGGGCCGCGCGGGCCGAGGAGCGGTCGAGGATCGCCCGCGAGCTCCACGACGTCGTGGCCCATCATGTCAGCGTGATGACCGTGCAGGCCGCCGCGGCGCGCAAGGTGTTGTCCTCCGACCCCGGCCTGGCCGGCGAGGCGCTGACGGCGATCGAGCACACCGGCCGGATGGCGATGTCGGAGATGCGCAACATCGTCGGCGTGCTGCGCACCGACGCCCGTGCCGAGCTGGGCCCGCAGCCGGGCATGGAGGACCTGCCCGCGCTGGTCGAGCAGATGCGCGAGGCCGGGCTGCCCACGCGGCTGGTCGTCGAGGGCGAGCCGCCGCCGCTGCCCGCGGGGGTCGATCTGGCCGCCTACCGGCTGGTCCAGGAAGGGCTGACCAACAGCCTGCGGCACGCGGGCGCCGGGGCGAAGGCGGTGGTGACCGTCCGCCACGCACCCCATGAGCTGGACGTACTCGTGGCCGACGACGGCCGTGGCGCTGCCGGGGCATCCGGACGGCCCGGTCATGGTTTGGTGGGCATTCGTGAAAGGGTTGCCCTCTATGGTGGAATCCTCAGCGTCGGCCCGCTACCGGGGGGCGGTTTCGAGGTGCGGGCGAGATTCCCGTTGAAGGACGGTCAATGACGATCAGAGTGCTGCTGGTGGACGACCAGCCGCTGCTGCGTACGGGATTCCGCCTGATTCTCGAGGCCGAGCCCGACATCACGGTGGTGGGCCAGGCCGGCGACGGCAAAGGCGCACAGGAGCAGACGCGGGCGCTGCTGCCCGACGTGGTGCTCATGGACATCCGGATGCCGGGGGTCGACGGCATCGAGGCCACCCGCAGGATCGTGCGGGAGGCGGCTCCTTCGGCGCACGTGCCGAAAGTGCTGGTGCTGACCACGTTCGACCTGGACGAATACATCGTGGAGGCGTTGCGCTCCGGCGCCTCCGGGTTCCTGCTGAAGGACGTGCCACCCGACGAACTGGTGCAGGCCATCCGGGTGGTGGCGGCCGGCGACGCGATCGTGGCGCCCAGCGTGACCCGGCGGCTGCTCGACCGGTTCGCCACGCGGTTGCCGTCCGCTCACGAGCAGGCCACCCCCGCGCGGCTCGACCGGCTGACCGAGCGGGAGCTGGAGGTGCTGCGGCTGATCGCGAAAGGCATGTCCAACGCGGAGATCGCGGCCAAGCTCGTGGTGAGCGAGACCACGGTGAAGACGCACGTCGGCAACGTGCTGACCAAGCTGGGGTTGCGCGACCGGGTGCAGGCCGTGGTGCTGGCGTACGAGACGGGGCTGATCACGCCGGGCGCCATGCCCTGACACCCGCTCCTCCCCCGCGCTCCCCTACGCCTGGTCCGTAGGACACCACGTACGCTGCTCCATGCCTGTCGGGACGCGGTCGGCCGGATCTCGCCGGCCGCGTGCGGACGCGGCGGGCGTCCCGGCCGGTCCCGGGGCGTCGCGGGGCGTCGCGGGCCACCTCCACCTGGCGATCGCGCGGAGCTCCGCTGCGGCGGCCGTCATGACGCCGTCGCCCGGGGCGAGGGCGCACCGCTGACGTCGCCTCGCCCGGGAACGGGCTGGTCCACCGCACCCCCGGCGCCTCGTGTTGACGGCGGGCGGCGGAGTCAGGCGTCCTTGGCGGCGGGGGTCGCGGCGGCCTGCGGGGCGTTCTCCGGGAAGTGGCAGGCGACCTGGTGGCCGCCGGCGAGCTGCTCCAGCGGCGGCTCGACCTGCTTGCAGATGTCCTGAGCCTTCCAGCAGCGGGTGTGGAAGCGGCAGGCGGGCGGCGGGTTGAGCGGGCTGGGCACGTCGCCGGTCAGCCGGATGCGCTCGCGACCGGCCCGTCCTCTGGGGTCGGGCACCGGCACCGCCGACAGCAGGGCGTTGGTGTACGGGTGCATCGGCGAGCTGTACAGCAGCTTGCGGTCGGCGATTTCGACGATCTTGCCCAGGTACATGACGGCGACCCGGTCGCTGATGTGGCGCACCACCGACAGGTCGTGCGCGATCACGACGTAGGTCAGGTCGAGCTCGTTCTGCAGGTCTTCGAGCAGGTTGACGACCTGGGCCTGGATGGACACGTCGAGCGCGGAGACGGGCTCGTCGGCGATGATCAGCTTGGGCCTGAGCGCGAGCGTACGGGCGATGCCGATGCGCTGCCGCTGCCCGCCGGAGAACTCGTGGGGGTAGCGGTTGTAGTGCTCGGGGTTGAGCCCGACGAGCTCCAGGATGTCCTGTACGGCCTTCTTGACGCCGTTCTCGGTGTGCACGCCCTGGATCCGGAAGGGAGCGCCGACGATGGCGCCGACCGTGTGCCGGGGGTTGAGCGACGAGTAGGGGTCCTGGAAGATCATCTGCATGTCGCGGCGGAGCGGCCTGAGCCGGCCCTGCGACATGTGCGAGATGTCCTCACCCTCGAAGATGATCTTACCGGCCGTGGGTTCGAGCAGCCGGGTGACCAGCCGCCCGGTCGTCGACTTGCCGCAGCCCGACTCGCCCACCAGCCCGAGCGTCTCGCCCTTGACCACGTCGAAGCTGATCCCGTCGACCGCCTTGACGGCGCCGACCTGCCGCTTGAGCAGACCCTTGGTCACCGGGAAGTGCTTCTCGACGTTCTGGACGGAAAGCAGCGGCTCGTCGGCGTCCAGGCGTACGCTCGCCTCGGTCATCGCGCACCTCCCGCGTAACGACCACGTCCCCTGGCGCGGTGAACGGATGGGGAGCTCCAGGGCATGACGTTCTCCTGATCATGTCGGCGCGGCGGCCCGGAGTGAGCGGCGGCGGTGGCGGCCACCACGCGGGCTCGCGCCACCGCGTCGGGGTGTGCGGCGGCGCTCCAGGCGCGGGCCGGGGTGGCGACCTGTGCGCCACCCGGCTTCGTTCGGGATACTGCGGCCTCGCGGGCCGGAGCGAAGGTCACGAGGTCTCCAGCGCGGGCTTGATCTCGTTCTCCCACAGGGTGCGCCGTTCGTCGCGGCTCATGTGGCAGCGGACCAGGTGGCCGCCC
Organism: Nonomuraea mesophila; assembly: GCF_004352805.1. Lineage (NCBI taxonomy): Bacteria > Bacillati > Actinomycetota > Actinomycetes > Streptosporangiales > Streptosporangiaceae > Nonomuraea > Nonomuraea mesophila. Next base: position 18,778 of record NZ_SMLD01000009.1, on the reverse strand, counting down.
TGGGTCTCGGCGAGCACCGGCGCCTCGGTCTCTGCCTTGCCTTCGGTACGCTCGCCGAACGGGCAGCGGGGGTGGAAGGCGCAGCCCTGCGGCACGTTGATCAGTGACGGCGGGGAGCCCTTGATGGGCATCAGCCGTTCGGTGGGCTCGCGGTCGAGTCGGGGCATGGAGCCCAGCAGCCCCCACGTGTAGGGGTGCTCGGGGCGGTAGAAGATGTCGTCGGTGGAGCCGTATTCGACGCATCGGCCCGCGTACATGACGAGGATGTCGTTGGACAGCTCCGCCACCACGCCGAGGTCGTGGGTGATGATGATGAGCGCGGAGTTGAACTCGCTCTGCAGGTCGCGCATCAGATCGAGGATCTGTGCCTGCACGGTCACGTCGAGCGCCGTGGTCGGCTCGTCGGCGATGAGCAGCTCGGGGTCGCACGAGAGCGCCATGGCGATCATGGCGCGCTGGCGCATGCCGCCGGAGAACTCGTGCGGGTAGCTGTCGACGCGCCTGCCCGGCTCGGGGATGCCGACCCGGCCGAGCATGTCGACGGCGTGCTTGCGGGCCACCTGCTTGGAGACGTCGTTGTGGATGCGGTACGCCTCGATGATCTGGTGGCCGACCGTGTAATAGGGGTGCATGGACGACAGCGGATCCTGGAAGATCATCGCCATCTTCTTCCCGCGCAACCCGCGTACGTGCTCGGCCGTGGCGCCGTTGAGCTCCTCGCCGTCGAGCCAGATCTCGCCGGAGATGCGTGCCCTGCCGCCCTTGTGCAGGCCGAGGAGACCGAGGCTGGTCACGCTCTTGCCCGAGCCCGACTCCCCCACGATGCCCAGGGTCCTGCCGCGCTCGACGCTGAACGACAGCCCGTCGACGGACTTGACCAGGCCGTCGTCGGTCGGGAAGTGGATCTTCAGGTCCTTGACGTCAAGGAAGCTCACGACAACCTCACCCTCGGGTCGACCACGGCGTACAGCAGGTCGACGATCAGGCTGGCCACGACCACGAACATCGCGGCGACCAGCACCACGCCCATGACCTGCGGCATGTCCTGGTTCCTGATCGCCAGGATGGCGAACTGGCCGAGCCCGGGCAGAGTATAGGTCGTCTCGGTGAGGATGGCGCCGCCGATGAGCAGACCGAAGTCGATGCCGAACAGGGTCAGGATGGGCGTCAGCGCGGCCCGCAGGCCGTGCCTGACCACGACCTCGCGCTCGTGCAGGCCCTTGGCCCTGGCGGTGCGGATGTAGTCCTCGCCCATCGTCTCCAGCATCCCGGCGCGGGTGAGCCGGGCGTAGGTCGCGGCGAACAGGAACGCCAGCGTGATCCACGGCAGCAGCAAGTTGTAGGCCCATTGGGCTGGATTGACGGAGATGTCCGTCCACGCGCCGCCGGGCGGGGTCCAGCCCAGGCCGTAGCTGAAGACGACCAGGGAGATCATGCCGGTGAAGAAGATCGGCAGCGAGACGCCGGCCAGCGCGGTGCCCATGGAGAGGCGGTCGAAGAAGCTGCCCCTGCGCAGCGCGGAGATCACGCCCACGCTCACGCCGCCCACCACCCAGAGGACGGCGGCGCCGATGGCCAGCGAGAACGTCACCGGCATGCGGTCCAGCAGATCGGGCCAGACGGGCTGCCCGCTGATGAAGGAGTAGCCGAAGCAGGGCGCGGGGCACTGCTCGACGCCCGCGCCGTAGTCGTACTCGGCTCCGGCGACCAGGCCCTTGACGAACCTGCCGTACTGCACGATCACCGGGTCGTTGAACCCCAGCCGCTCGGCCACCAGGTGCACCGTCTCCGGCGTCGCGGCGCGCCCGACGTAGCGCGACGCCATGGCCTCCGGTGAGGCGCCGGCCCACTGGGGGACGACGTAGAAGATGCCGAAGGTGACCATGCTGATGACGATGAGCATGGCGAACGCGCCGATGACACGTTTGATGATGTATGTGAACACCGCTACGGCCGAGTGGCCTGCCCGTCGCCGAGCAGGCCACTTCTGCCTTCACCTGCCTTCGCTGATCCCCGTAGTCCCTCGCACGGTCACTCGACGCCGAGCAAGATGTAGTCGTACATGCTCTGGCCCTCGTTGTAGGCGACGTTCGTCAGGCCCTTGCCGCGCATGAGCAGCGACTTGGCCCAGACCACCGGAAGGATGGAGGCGTCCTCCATGACCTTCTTGTCGACCTCGACCCAGAGCTTGGCGCGGGCCGCGTCGTCGAGCTCGGCGGAGGCCTGGTCGATCAGCTTGTCGACCTCGTCGCTCTTGACGCTGAGGTTGTAGTTGCCGGCGTCGCGGATCGTACGGCTGTCGACGATGGCCTGCATGAAGCCGTAGCCGTCAGGCCAGTCGGAACCCCAGCCGTGGGCGGCCAGGCCGATGCCGTTCTTCTTCACGTAGTTGACGTTGCCGGCGTAGTCGGAGAAGTAGCTGGAGCCGGGGAAGCCCTTGAGCGTCAGCTTGATGCCGACCTTGGCCAGCGCCTGCTCCATGGCCTCGGCCAGCGCCTTCTCGCGAGGACGGTCGGAGCGGTAGGTCATGGTGGTGGAGAAGCCGTTCGGCTGGCCGCAGGCGGCGAGAGCCTGCTTGGCCTTGTTGACGTCGCCCTTGTTGCCCGGGGTCGCGTACAGGTCGAACTTCTCCTGGCCGACGACGGGCGGCGGCAGGACGTTCGTGGCGATCTCGCCGCCGGCCAGCTCGCCTCCGTAGGCGGTCTGGTTGGCGACGCGGTCGGCGGCCCACATGACCGCCTTGCGGCACTCGATGTTGTCCAGCGGCGGCGTGTCGGGGATGACCGAGACGTACCACAGCCTGGGGATGGTGGGGTTGTCCGTACGCGCCTTCAGCGCGGGGTCGGGCAGCACCTTGCCCAGGGCGGCCGCCTGGAGGCCGGTGCCCACGATGTCGAGCTGGACGTCGCCGGCGATGAGCTGGTTGTCCAGGTCGTCGGCGTTGACGTTGACCTGGACCTCGATCCGGTCGGGCAGCGCGGGACGGTTGGGGTCGGTCGCCGGGTCCCACTGGTCGTTGCGCACCAGCGTGAAGCCCTTGCCGATCTCGTTGGTCTCGAACTTGTACGGGCCGGAGGAGACGACCTTCTCCTTGTATTTCGCGCCGGTGTCCTTGTCCTTCGGCACCGGGGCCGTCATCGGCATCTGCACGACGTAGTCCATGGACGCGAACGGCTCCTTCAGGTGGAAGACCACCGTCGAGTCGTCGGTCGCCTCGACTGCCGAGGAGTAGTCGGCGTCGGCGTCCTCGTAGACGCCCTTGAAGTCCTTCGGCCAGTCGAGCAGCTCGTTGAGGTAGGAGGGGCCGTGCGGGAAGGTCTTCTTGTCCCAGGAGCGCGCCACGGCGTAGGCCACGTCCTTGGCGGTGATCTCCGTGCCGTCCTCGTACTTCAGCCCGCTCTTGAGCTTGTACGTCCAGGTCTTGCCGCCGTCGCTCGGCTCGCCCAGCCCTTCGGCCAGGTCGGGGATGACGGTGTTGCCCTCGGGGCCGGGACCCGGCTTGTACATCGTCAGCGTGCGCCAGTAGAGGCGGCCGAAGTTGAACGAGTAGCCGTAGTAGGTGTCGCCCGGGTCGAGGCTGTCCCAGTCGGCGGAGTGGGCGGCCTTGAGGGTGCCGCCCTTCTTCGTCGAGGGGTTGTACACCTCGTTGAGGCCGGCGTTGAACGCGGGTTGCGCGGCACCGCCGGAGGACGACTCGGCGGGCTGTTGTGTGCCGCCGCCTCCGCCACACGCGGAGAGCACCAGGACGAGCGCCGCTGTCGCGGCCCCTGCCAGTGCGGTTTTCCTTCTCATTGACTTAACCCCTTGATGAGTGAGATGGGGGATGGAGCGTTGGCGAAGGTCAGTGCGCCCGCGGGTCGAAGGCGTCCCTCAGCCCGTCGCCGAAGAGGTTGAACGCAAGGACGGTAACGAAGATCGCCAGCCCCGGGAAGAGCACGAAGTGCGGCAGCGTGTAGAACCGGACCGCCTCCGAGAGCATGCCTCCCCAGGTCGGTGTGGGCGGGTTGACGCCGACGCCGAGGAAGGAGAGCGCGGCCTCGAACAGGATGTTGGTCGGGATGAGCAGGGTCGCGTAGACCAGGATGGGGGCCATCAGGTTGGGCAGGATCTCGCGGAACAGGATGTAGCCGTCGCGCGCCCCCAGGCTTCGCGCGGCGTCGACGAACTCCCGCTCGCGCAGCGAGAGCGTCTGCCCGCGGACGATACGGCCGATGCTGGGCCAGCTGAAGAAGCCGATGATGAAGATCATCATGGCGATCCGGAGGCCGTTGCCCTCGAGGCCGAACCCCTTGTCGGGCACGACGCCCGCCAGCGCGATCGCGAAGACCAGCAGCGGGAAGGCCAGGAAGACGTCCATCAGCCGGCCGATCACCAGGTCGACCCAGCCGCCGAAGTATCCGGCGATGACGCCCAGCGTGGTGCCGATGAGCACCGACAACATCGTGGCGAGGAAGCCGATGAGCAGCGAGATCCACGCGCCGGCGACGATGCGGCTGAAGATGTCACGGCCGTTGATAGGCTCGACGCCGAGCAGATATTCGCTGCCCATGCTGCCGAAGGTGCCCTTGGGCAGGAGCGTGCTCTGGTCGATCTGGTCCTGGTGGAACTCCAGCGGCGGATGGCCGAACACGGCGATGATGGGCGAGGCGAAGACCGCGACCAGGATCAGCAGCACGACGACGATGCCGCCGGTGAGAGCGACCTTGTCGCGCCTGAGCCGCGTCCACGCGATCCGGGTGAGGGATCTGCCCTGGATGGCCTTGCCCGCTCCCGCGAGCACCGACTCCGGCTGCGCTTCTGCGGCGGAACCGGAAACGTCAAGCGGTGCGGTCATGCCGGATTGCCCCCTGGTACCAGACGACGGGTCTTGGAGTACTGACTTTAGACCGCGAGTCGCGACCTCAGGAGGCAGAATCTATGGCCTGAGCTGCGCTGACCAGCCCCTCAGGCCGCTATGTGGCTAATCTGTGATTGATGCGAAACTCATTCGTATTGATCTTGTCGACAATGTCTAGCCCGCGTCCCGGTTGAGTCTCGGAACTGTGACAGATCGCCCGTATCAGCTGATGCCGCGGCGCTTCAGCAGTTCCTCGATGTCGGAGAAGTCGTCGTCGCCCTTGCCTGTCTTGGCGGCGGGGGCGGCGGCCTGAGGCTTGGCGGAGACGGCCGGCTTGTTCGCTGAAGGCGCAACGGCGGGGTCCTGCTCACCGTCCGCGGACGGCTTCTTCTTCCTCCTCACGAGCCTCAGCTTCTTGCCGCGCATCACTCCGGACACCACGAAGAGCACCGCCGACAGCCCCGCGACGGCCACTCCGGCCCACACCTGCGGGTTGAACACCAGCCCGGTCACGAAGCCCACGACGGTGACGCCGATGGTCCACAGCGACCGCAGCGCGTCCGTCAGGTAGGCCGCCAGCGGCAACAGGGCCCACGCCGTCACCCGCAGCCCTGAGGCGGCTCCCCTGCGCCGGAACGCAAGAAAACTCAGCACCAGCCCGGCGATGGTCGCCCCGGCGCACAGCGGCAGCCAAGCGAACTGATCAAACGACATCCTGCCTGCTCCCTCGTTGTGGGTCTGTCTCCATCCTGGCACGCGAACGCGGACCGGCATCCTCCGCGAGAACCACATTTCCCCTAGGGGACAGGCCCTGAGCCCTCAGGCGCCGGGCAGGAGGGCCCTCAGACGGGCGACCGTGACCTCCTCCAGCGAGGAGACCACCAGGCGCCCCGGCGCCGCCTCGACCGGCAGCAGGCTGGGCACCGCCACCACCGCGCACCCCGCCGCGGTGGCCGCCGCCACGCCGTTCGGTGAGTCCTCCAGGACGACGCAGCCGACCGGCCGCACGCCGAGCAGCCGCGCGGCCGTCAGGTACGGCTCGGGGTCGGGCTTGGTGCGCTCGACGTCGTCGGCGGTCACCACGACGTCGAACCGGTCGCGGCCGAACTCCTTGAGCACCGCGTCGGCGATCTGCCGCAACGACGAGGTGACCAGCCCGATGGGGACGCCCTCGTCACGCAGCGCGTCGAGGAGCTCGGACGCTCCCGGCATCACGCGCGCCCCGCCGGACAGGCGCTCGACCATGCCGGAGACCATCCACTGCTCCACGGTCGCGGCGCTCTCGCCCGAGCCGGACGCGGACAGCATGTAGTCGACCGCGCGCTCCATGGAGCCGCCCAGGAGGTGCACCTGGTGGTCGGGCGTCCACTGCCCGCCCAGCCTGCGCATCACCTCCGACTCGATCTCGAGCCAGACCTTCTCGGTGTCGACCAGCAGGCCGTCCATGTCGAAGAAGACCGCCCGCATGTCCATCGCCTCACTCCGTCCGCCGTGCTCGCTCGCCATGTGCCGTGAACCTCCCCGGCACTCCCCCGTCCCGGCCCCGCCGCGCCCGCGGCCGGCGGGCCGGTCAGACGTTGAAGTATTTGGCCTCGGGATGGTGGGCGACCAGCGCGGAGGTGGCCTGCTCGGGGTGGAGCTGGAACTCCTCCGACAGCGTCACGCCGATGCGTTCGGGCTCCAGCAGCTGGAACAGCTGCTGCTGGTCCTCCAGGTTGGGACAGGCGGGGTAGCCGAACGAGTAGCGGCAGCCCTGGATGTTGACCTTGAGCATGTCGTCGAGCGTCTCGCCGCCGCCGATGCCCCACTCCTGGCGCACCCTCGCGTGCCAGTATTCGGCCAGCGCCTCAGTGAGCTGCACCGACAGGCCGTGCAGCTCGAGGTAGTCGCGGTAGGCGTCCTTCGCGAACAGCTCGGCCGTGGCCTCGGAGATCTTCGGCCCCATGGTGGCCACCTGGAAGCCGACCACGTCGACCTCGCCCGAGTTCTTGCCGCGGAAGAAGTCGGACAGGCACAGGTGGCGGTCGCGCCGCTGACGCGGGAACGTGAAGCGGGTGCGCTCGCCGCCGTCGTCATCCAGGATGATCAGCGTGTCGCCGTCGGAGACGCACGGGAAGTAGCCGTAGACGACGGCGGCCTCCAGCAGGCCCTCGGTCTGCATGCGTTCGAGCCACATGCGCAGCCGCGGCCGGCCCTCGGTCTCCACCAGCTCGTCGTAGCCGGGCCCCTGACCGCCTCTGGTGGGCTTGAGACCCCATTGGCCGAGGAACAGCGCCCGCTCGTCGAGGAAGGCGGAGTAGTCGGCCAGCGAGATGCCCTTGACGACGCGGTCACCGTGGAAGGGCGGGGTCGGCACGGGGTTGTCCTCCGCCACGTCGGAGCGGCTCGGCAGTTCCTCGACGGGCGTACGGGTGAGCACGGCGCCGGACTTGACGCGCCGCTCGCGCAGCGGCGGCAGCTTGGCGCCGGCCACCCCCCGCTTGACGGCCATGAACGAGTCCATCAGCCGCAGCCCCTCGAACGCGTCGCGCGCGTAGCGCACCTCGCCCTCGAACAGCCCGGCCAGGTCCTGCTCGACGTAGGCGCGGGTGAGCGCGGCCCCGCCGAGCAGCACGGGGTAACGCTCGGCCAGGCCCCTGGAGTTCATCTCCTCCAGGTTCTCCTTCATGATGACCGTCGACTTCACCAGCAGGCCGGACATCCCGACGACGTCGGCCTTGTGCTCGTCGGCGGCCTCCAGGATGGCCGAGACCGGCTGCTTGATGCCGAGGTTGACCACCTGGTAGCCGTTGTTGGACAGGATGATGTCGACGAGGTTCTTGCCGATGTCGTGCACGTCGCCCTTGACGGTGGCCAGCACGATGCGGCCCTTGGTCTCGCCCTCGACCCGCTCCATGTGGGGCTCGAGGTAGGCGACGGCCGACTTCATCGCCTCAGCGGACTGCAGCACGAACGGCAGCTGCATCTGCCCCGACCCGAACAGCTCGCCCACGGTCTTCATGCCGTCGAGCAGCACCTCGTTGATGATCTCAAGGGCGGGGCGCTGCTCCAGCGCGGTGTCGAGATCGGCCTCCATCCCCTTCTTCTCACCGTCGATGATGCGCCGCTTGAGCCGTTCCCACAGCGGCAGCGCGGCCAGTTCCTCGGCCTTGCCCGCGCGCATGGCGGCGGCGTCGACGCCCTCGAACAGGTCCATGAAGCGCTGCAACGGGTCGTAGCCTTCGCGGCGGCGGTCGTAGACCATGTCGAGCGCGACCTGGCGCTGCTCGTCGGGGATGCGGGCCATCGGCAGGATCTTGGAGGCGTGCACGATGGCGGAGTCGAGCCCGGCGTTGACGCACTCGTTGAGGAACACCGAGTTGAGCACCATGCGGGCGGCCGGGTTGAGGCCGAAGCTGATGTTGGACAGCCCCAGCGTGGTCTGCACGCCCGGGTGGCGGCGCTTGAGCTCGCGGATGGCCTCGATGGTCTCCAGGCCGTCGCGCCTGGTCTCCTCCTGGCCGGTGGCGATGGGGAAGGTCAGGCAGTCGACGATGATGTCCTCGACCCGCATGCCCCAGTTGGTGGTCAGGTCGTCGATGAGGCGGCCGGCGACGCGCACCTTCCATTCGGCGGTGCGGGCCTGGCCCTCCTCGTCGATGGTCAGCGCCACCACGGCCGAGCCGTGCTCGCGCGCCAGGCGCATGATGCGCTGGAAGCGCGAGTCGGGGCCGGCGCCGTCCTCGTAGTTGACGGAGTTGACGGCCGCACGCCCGCCGAGCATCTCCAGGCCGGCCTGGAGCACCGCGGGCTCGGTCGAGTCGAGCATGATCGGCAGCGTGGAGGCGGTGGCGAAGCGGAAGGCCAGTTCCTTCATGTCGGCCACGCCGTCGCGGCCGACGTAGTCGACGCACAGGTCGAGCATGTGGGCGCCGTCGCGGGCTTGGTTGCGGGCGATCTCGACGCAGTCGTCCCAGCGGCCCTCCAGCATGGCCTCGCGGAAGATCTTGGAGCCGTTGGTGTTGCACCGCTCGCCGATGGCGAGGTAGGAGGTGTCCTGCCGGAACGGCACGGTCTGGTAGAGCGAGGACGCGCCCGGCTCGGGGTGGGGGCGGCGCTGGGCCACCTGCTTGCCCCTGACCCGCTCGACGACCTGGCGGAGGTGCTCGGGCGTGGTGCCGCAGCAGCCGCCGACCAGGGACAGGCCGTAGTCGTTGGTGAAGGTGTCGTGCGCGCCGGCCAGCTCCTCCGCGCTGAGCGGGTAGTAGGCGCCGTCGGAGGTGAGCACCGGCAGGCCGGCGTTGGGCATGCAGGAGAGCCTCAGGCGCGAGTGGCGGGCGAGGTAGCGCAGGTGCTCGCTCATCTCGGCGGGGCCGGTCGCGCAGTTGAGCCCGATGATGTCGACACCGAGCGGCTCGATCGCGGTCAGTGCGGCGCCGATCTCGGAGCCGAGCAACATCGCGCCGTTGGTCTCGATCGTCACCTGGGCGATGATCGGCACGTCGCGGCCGGAGTCTTCGACGGCTCGCCTGGCGCCGATGACGGCGGCCTTGACCTGGAGCAGGTCCTGGCAGGTCTCGACGATCAGGGCGTCGGCGCCGCCGGCGATCAGGCCGGCGGCGTTGTCGCGGTAGGCGTCGCGCAGGCTGGCGTAGGGAAGGTGGCCCAGCGTCGGCAGCTTGGTGCCCGGGCCCATCGAGCCGAGCACGAACCTCGGCTGGTCAGGGGTCGACCACTGGTCGGCGGCCTCCCGCGCGATGCGGGCGCCTGCCTCGGAGTATTCGAAGACCCGCTCGGGGATGTCGTATTCGCCGAGCGCGGCCAGGTTGGCGCCGAAGGTGTTGGTCTCCACGCAGTCGACGCCGACGGCGAAATAGGCGTCGTGCACACCGCGGACGATGTCGGGCCGGGTGACGTTGAGCACCTCGTTGCAGCCCTCGTGGCCGTGGAAGTCGTCGAGCGTCGGGTCCTGGGCCTGCAGCATCGTGCCCATCGCCCCGTCGGCGACGACGACGCGCTGGGACAACACTTCTCGGAAGGACGGGGAGATGCTCATGTGGTGAAGCTTATCGGCTGCACCTGAACCATCGTTCGAAGCGGCCTCGACCGCCGGTGAACGCACCGGTCAAAGCGGGGCATAAGGGCCCGAGGTCGTCACGGATGAAGGGGTGTCCGGGGGTCAGGAGCGGGGACGGTACGGTTGACGGCCCGGCGGAAAGGGCCGGGGACCCGGGCGGGCGCCGGAAGAGGTCAGCGGAGGAGGCTGTGGCGCCGAGCCGGAGGAGGCGCGGGGGAGATCGGTGACGCTGACGCCCCCGAACCACATAGGCTTAGCGGGATGATGGAGAGAGGGGGCGACACGTGATCGAGCTCGAAGGGCTCCCCGAACTCGTCGACCCGGTGCTGATAGCCGCGTTCGAAGGGTGGAACGACGCGGGCGAGGCCTCCAGCGGCGTGGTCGCCCATCTCGAGTCCGCCTGGAAGGCCGAGACACTCGTCGCGCTCGACCCTGACGACTACTACGACTTCCAGGTGACCCGGCCCGCCGTGGAGATGAACGACGGGCTGGCGCAGTCGATCGTGTGGCCGACGACGCGGCTGCTGCGCGCCCGCCCGCCGGGCGTCGAGCGCGACGTCGTCCTGTTGCGCGGCATCGAGCCCAACATGCGCTGGCGCTCGTTCTGCGCCGACATCATCGCAGTCTGCCGCGAGCTCGGCGTGGAGCTGGCCGTGATGCTGGGGGCGCTGCTCAACGACTCGCCGCACACCCGGCCCGTGCCCATTCTCGGCGGCGCGACGGACGAGTCGCTGGCGCGTTCGACCAACCTGGAGCTGAGCCGTTACGAGGGCCCGACGGGCATCGTGGGGGTGCTGCAGCACGAGTTCGGCCGGGCCGGCATGGACGCGGTGTCGTTGTGGGCGTCGGTCCCCCACTACGTCGCCCAGCCGCCCAACCCGAAGGCCACGGTCGCGCTGCTGCGCCGGCTGGAAGACGTGCTGGAGATCTCCATGCCGCTGGGCGACCTCGACGAGGAGGCCCGTGCGTGGGAGCGCGGCGTCGACGAGCTGGCCTCGCAGGACAGCGAAGTGGCCGAATACGTCAAGGAGCTCGAGGAGCGCAAGGACGCCGCCGAGCTGCCCGAGGCCAGCGGCGACGCGATCGCCGCGGAGTTCGAGCGTTACCTGCGGCGCAGGGACCGCGACACCGACAGCTGACCTTCGGAGCGCAAATCCCGGCATTTTCCGCGGTTTCGGGTGATAATCGGTGCCTCGCTTGATTGCACCAAGCTGGAACTCCGGCTGTCGCCCTTTCCCGTCAGCATCGACACCGCACCGTAATGCCTGATCAACCGACCGCGCACCGTTAGGCATGCCATGGCGACTTCCCACGTGGACCCGCACCAAAGAAGTCAGGACACCAGGCGGCGCATCCTGGAGATGGCCGTCTCCGTCAGAGAGGACCGCCGCGGCGGCAACGTCGACCACTTCCTCGCGCTGCTGCAGGACCGGCTCCCGCTCTGGCTCAGCATTCTTCATGACTTAACCCATCTCGCGGGGAAAGGGAGCGTATCCGACAACCTTCAGCCGGTGGCACGAGCGGGCATCGACTACTACATGGAGGTCCAGAGCGCGGCGCTGCCCGCCTTCACCTCCCCTGACGTGACGGTCCGCTTCCGCGAGGCGCTGCGAGGCGCCGAGCTCGGGCCGCGCACGGAGACGACGCCGCTCGCCGCCTACCTGGCCGCCGAGCAGCGGCTGGGCCGGGTGCGGACCGACGCCGACCCTGATGCCAGCGCGCGGCTGCTGGTCGCCGGCTGCTTCCACCGGGCCTACATCGAGATGTTCGTCGGGCCGGAGGCCGCGCCGAGCCTCGACGACAGCGCCAGGGAGATCGTGCGCGAGCTGCGCCTCGAACCCGTCCACGCCTGAAACCCCCGAAACACCGCCCGCGGGCCCGCCGCCGTGCGGAACCGCGCGCCTCGGCGGGTCACCGTACGGGGCGCGCGTCCCGGCGGGTGGCGTGGCGGAGGGACGGTGCGGCTGTAAGGGGGTGCTCCGCCGTCGTGCGGCGGGCGCGGAGCGCCTCGTCGTAGCGGTGCCAGATCAGCGCCACCACGTCCAGGTCGGCCCCCAGCGGTTCGCTCACCGCCCCCGCCCCCGCCGCCGTCAGCCGGTCGTGGAAGAAGCCGGGCGCGAGCACGTACGACGCGATCGCCACCCGCGCGGCGGAGCCCAGCCGTTCGACCGCCTCCTCCAGCGAAGGAGCCCCGGAGGAGGCGAAGGCGGCGGTGACGGGGCGCGCGAGACGTACGGAGAGCCGGTGGGCGGCGGCGCGCACGTCGGCGAGCGCCGCCGGGTCGGACGACCCCGCCGCGCCGAGCACGACGGCGTCGTCCGCGCGCAGCCCGGCCCGCGCCAGCTTGCGGACGAGCGCCGACGTGAGCAGCCGGTGCGGACCCAGCCAGCCGGCCACCACCGCGTCGGTACGGCTGCGCGCGACCACGGCGGGCAGGTCGATGTGGACGTGGTAACCGCCGGCCAGCAGGAGCGGCACGACGACGGGACCGGGGACGGCGGGGAGCACCTCGGCCAGCAACGGCGGGCTGATCTCGAGATGGCTGAGCTCGACGCGCCGCCCAGGACGTGCCCTCCTGACCGCCCGCGCCAGCGCCGCCAGGGTCCGCTGTCCCGCGGCGCTGCGTGTGCCGTGCGCGGCCAGGACGAGTGCGGGCGTCACGGGCCCGCCTCGTAGCGGCAGGCGAGCCGGTAGCCGCGCTTGACCACCGTCTCCACGATGCCGCTCGGCCCGAGTGCGCGGCGCAGCCGGGTGATGGCCATCTCCACCGCGTGCTCGGCCGATTCGCGCGCCACGCTGCCCGGCAGCACGGTACGCAGGTCGGCGCGCGACACGACGTGCCCCGGTTTGTCGGCCAGGCGTTTGAGCACCGCCATCGGAGCCGGCGGCAGCGGCCGCAGCTCACCGTCCACGACCACGGCGTGACCGCGGATCTCCAGCCGGTGATCGCCCGCCTCCAGCCTCGTCACGCCGTGCTCCGGCAGGTGCCTGGCCAGGGCACGGGCCAGCGCGCCGAGCCGGGAACGGTCGGGCTGCAGCGTGGGCACGCCGCGCGCGGCCAGCGGGCCCGCGGTCACGGGCCCCACGCAGGCGGCCACCACGGGCCCGCCGAAGGCGGCCAGCAGGGCGTCCTCCAGCCTCTCGGTACGGGCCATGCCGAGCATGGCGTGCACGGCGGGCGCGCTGGTGAAGGCGACGGCGTCCACCGAGCCGGAGATCGTCTGGCTGACGAGGCGGCGCAACGGTGAGGTGTCACGGTAGGGCAGCCACCGGTAGACCGGGATCTCGATCACCTCGGCCCCCGCCGCGCGCAGGTCGGCCACGAAGTCGCTGAGCGGCTCGCCGTGCTGCTGCACCGCGATGCGCCGTCCCCGCAGGTCCTGCGCCAGCAGGTACTGCTTGATCTCGTCGCACGATTCGGTGGCGGGCGTCCAGTGGTCGTTGAGCCCGGCCGCACGCACCGCTCCCCTGGCTTTGGGCCCGCGCGTCAGCAGGCGCGCGCGGGACAGGTGCTCGCTCAGGTCGGCGGAGAGCCCCCAGCCCTCGGCGGCGGCCATCCAGCCGCGGAAGCCGACGCCGGTGGTCACCACCACGTCGTGGAGCGGCCCGCGCAGGCTGTCGCGGGTCGCGGCGAGCAGGTCGGAGTCCTCGGCCAGCGGGACCAGCCGGATGGCGGGGGCGCTGACGACACGCGCGCCGCGCCGCTCCAGCAGCGCACCGAACTCCTCCCGCCGCCTGGTCGCGGTCACGCCGACGGTGAAGCCCGCCAGCGCGTCGGGCTCCGTCTCCGGGGACGAACGCTCATTCATGCGGGCACCTCCGGGTGCACGGCGACGCCCGGCCCGGTGAGTGGCCCTGCGCCTGGCCGGGCCCCGAGCACCCGACCAGGCATCACAGGCGTGAGTGACGCAAGTGAGATCACCCTCAGATACTGCTTCCGGGTGGTTTCGCCCCTGGGTCTCCTCTGTTACCGCTGTGCTACAAGACCCGAACCTTCACGGTTGGCGCGGCGCCGCCGAGGGAAACGTCCGTCATGACGACGGCTATCGGGGAGTGCTGGTGACGGTCCGGCCTATTCGCACGTTCGACGATCCGCTGCTGCGCTCGGTGGCGGCACCGGTGCACGACTTCGACCGGGAGCTGCGGCGGCTGGTGAAGTCGCTGACGGCCACGATGCGGGCGGGAGCCGGCCGGGCCGGCCTGGCGGCGCCGCAGGTGGGAGAGCCGGTGCGGGTGGTGGTCTACGCGTACGACGGCAAGGCGGGCCACCTGGTGAACCCGCGGCTGGAGGTGTCAGAGCGGCGCGTGAAGGCCGACGAGGCGTGCCTGTCGGCGCCCGGCGTGTGGTGGCCGCTGGAACGTTCCTACATGGTCACGGCGCGTGGCCGTGACATGTTCGGCAAGCCGCTGACGGTGCGGGCGCTGGGCATCCTCGCGAGGGTGCTGCAGCACGAGGTCGACCATCTCGACGGCGTGCTGTTCAGCGACCATCTCGAAGAGAGCGAGCGGGCACGGTTTCTCGCCGAGGCGCTGCCGGCGGGCTGAGCCGGGAGGCGACGAACGCTCGCAGCTCCCGCCGTTGTTCCGGGTCGGTGCCGCCCCAGACGCCGTACGCCTGCCTGGTGTCGAGCGCGTAGTCGAGGCACGCCTGCTGTACGGGGCAGCCCCCGCAGACGTTCTTGGCCCGCCGGACCTGTGACTGGCTGGGACCTTCCAAGGAGATCGGGAAGAACAGCTCAGGGTCCAGGTCGAGGCAGGCGGCCCTGCGTGTCCAGTCGAGCATCATCATGGGGCGCGCCTACCCAGACGTCTGGCCCTCATACCTCTTGGAGCAGCCGGTCCCAGTCGGCTAGGAACCGGTCGAGCCCGTAGCGCGCCAGAGCCGCGGCCCTGGCGGCCTTTCCCGCCTGGCCGGCGCGTTCGGGATCGGCCACGAAATCGTGCAGCGCGCCGGCGAGCACGTGGACCTTGGTCGACAGGACGCCGGCCTCGGGCGGCACGGCCTCGATCGCCTCGGTGGCGGCCAGCGCGACGACGGGCATGCCGAGCGTCATGGCCTCGACGAGGGCGAGCCCGAGCGAGGTCCACCGGTAGGGGTGCAGGTAGACGCGGCGCCTGGCCAGCTCGCCGTGCATGACGTGCTGCGGCAGGTCCTCGTGGGTGCCGTACGGCAGGCCGTCCACCTTCATGCCGAACACGTCGAGGGGCACCCGCTCGGCGAAGCGGGGCAGCAGGTCGGTGCCGGCCACCCTGGTGCGGCGTACCGGTTCGTTGACCACGACACCGGCCCTGGGCAGCTCGCCCGTGTAGAGGTGGCCGGGGTCGGGGACGCCGTGCTCGATGACGCGCGTGCGCGCGCGGCCGTTGTCCCAGTACAGCTCGTTGAAGTGGGTGACGTGCACGAGCGGGATGCCGCTCTGCCCGGCCAGGTGGTGGCGCGTGCGGGGCACGTCGCCCGCGGGGGTGTTGTGCTCGACGTACACGCCGGGCACGTCACGGCCGAGCCACTCGCGGGCCAGGTCGATCTCGTGCGGGCGCTGGTAGACGACGACGTCCACGGGTTCGTCGCGCAGCCGGTCGTACGGCACCTCGCGGGCGGCGGCCGGCCAGTCGAAGGTGGCGGCGCGGCCCCGGCCGTCGGGGCCGCGGCCGGGGACGAGCGGGAGGACGTACTCGTGCGGGCCCCTGATGAAGGCGCTGGTCCATGAGCCGTGCACGTGCCAGAGGAGGATCCTCACCAGCGGCTCCAGCCCATCGCCCTGGCCCAGGGCGCGGCGGCGGCCGGCACGGGCGCCTCGCTGACGTCGTTGAGCACCCGTTCGACGACGTCGGTCAGGTCGTCGGCGACCTCGGGCGCCTCGTCGATCTCCTCGGGCCGCGTCTCCTTGGTGGGGACGAGGATGCCCCGGGCTCCCGCGGCCCTGGCGGCGGCCATGTCCCTGCCGATGTCGCCGACCACCACGCAGTCGCGCGGGCTGACGTCGAGCACGGCGGCGGCCCTGATCACGAGCCCGGGCGCGGGTTTGCGGCAGGTGCAGCCGTCGCCGTCGTCGTGCACGCAGATCGCCCAGGCGTCGAACGGGCCGAGCAGCTCCTCCACCCTGGCGTTGACCTGGTCCATCTCGTCGGGCGTGACCAGCCCCCTGGCCACCCCGGACTGGTTGGTGACCACGGCCACCGGGACGTCCGCGCGCCGTAGCCGGCCGAGCGCCTCGGTCGCACCCGGCATGGGCTCGACGAGACGGGGATCGCCGTTGTACGGAACGTCCCTGATCAAGGTCCCGTCCCGGTCGAACAGCACGGCGCCGGGACGTCGCTTTTCGAACACCATTCACCTCCGTCGCGTGTCCCGCAGCTACCCGGGCCCTCCACCGACAAACAACTACTTAGCGTGACAATCCCCGGCGGTGTGGCCTGTTCCCGCACCTCTTCCGGTTGCCGAATGTTTGAGAGCCGCTTCTGTCGGTAGCGGTTCTCGACATCTCTGGGGAGGGGACATGAAGTTTCTCGGCATCAACGCGATCTTCCACGACCCGGCCGCGGCGCTCGTGGTCGACGGGGAGATCGTCGCCGCCGCGGAGGAGGAACGCTTCAGCCGCCGCAAGCACGGCAAGCGGCCGCTGGCGTTCTCGGCTTGGGAGCTGCCCGAGCTGGCCGCCGCGTGGTGCCTGCGGGAGGCCGGCCTGTCCCCCGAGGACATCGACGCGGTCGCCTACTCCTACGACCCCTCCCTCGTCGTCGGGAAGCCGGAGGGCGACTGGGGGGACCTGCGCACGAGGTACGCCGTACGGGCGCCGGCGTTCCTGTCCACCGCGCTGCCCGGCCTGGACCCGGGCCAGGTCAGCTACGTGCCGCACCACGTGGCGCACGCCGCCTCCGCGGGGCTGGCCTCGCAGTGGACGACTCCCGGGCGCGACTGCGCGGTGCTGGTGTGCGACGGGCGCGGCGAGAACGTCTCCCACCTGGCCGGCCGCTACCGCGACGGCGAGCTGGAGGTGCTGGCCACGCAGGAGCTGCCGCACTCGCTCGGCCTCATGTACGAGGACGTCACGCAGCACCTCGGGTTCCTGCGCTCCAGCGACGAGTACAAGGTCATGGCGATGGCCTCCTACGGCACCCCCCGCCACCTGGACGCGCTGCGCGAGGTGATCCACACGACCGGGGACGGCGGGTTTCGCGTCGAGCCGGTCGACTGGGGCGGCTACGCCAAGGCCCTGCGCAAGGGCGCGCCCTGGACCTCCGACCACGCCGACCTGGCCGCCAGTGTGCAGGCCCGCTTGGAGGAGGTCGTGCTGGAGCTGGCGCGCTGGCTGCACGAGCGGACCGGCGAGCGGCGGCTGGCGCTGGCCGGCGGGGTCGCGCTGAACTGCGTGGCCAACACCCGGCTGCTCGACGAAGGACCGTTCGAGGAGATCTGGGTCCAGCCGGCGGCGGGCGACTCCGGCACCGCGCTGGGCGGCGCGCTGCACCTGGCGCACGCGTACGGCGAGCCGGCCGCGCCCATGACCGGAGCGGCGCTCGGGCGCGGCTTCACCGACGAGGAGCTGGGCGCCTGGCTGGACGTGGCGCGCGTGCCCCACACCCGGCCGCGCGACCTGGCCGCCGCGGTGGCGGCCGAGCTGGCCGCCGACCGGATCGTGGCCTGGTTCCAGGGGCGCTCCGAGTACGGGCCGCGCGCGCTCGGCCACCGCTCCCTGCTGGCCCACCCGGGTCACGCCCGCAACACCGAGCGGCTGAACGACGTCAAGGGGCGCGAGCAGTTCAGGCCGATCGCGCCGATGGTGCTGGAGTCGCGGGCGGCGCAGATCTTCGGGCGGGGGCCGGTGCCCTCGCCGTACATGCTGTTCGTCCATGACGTGCGCCCCGAATGGGCGCCGCGCATCCCCGCGGTCGTGCACGTGGACGGGACGGCGCGCATCCAGACGGTCTCGCCGGGCGCGGACCCGCTGATGGCCCGGGTGCTGAGCGAGTTCGAGGCGCGCACGGGACTGCCCGTGGTGGTCAACACGAGCCTGAACACGGCGGGGCGGCCCATGGTCGACGATCCCAGGGACGCGCTGGAGTGTTTCGGGTCGTCGCCGGTGGACGTGCTCGCGCTCGGGCCGTACCTGGTGCGGCGCGGGGAGGTGTTCGCCTCGTGATCACCGTGGTGATCCCCACCATCGGGCGTGCCACGCTGCCGGACACGCTGGCCGCCGTGGGCTCCGCCCTGCCGGTGATCGTGGTCGACGACAGCGCGGAGGCGGCGGGCGGCGTGCTCGCGTCGCTGCCCGGCCGCGTACGGGTCGTCCGCTCGTTCGGCAGGGGGCCCGCCGCGGCGCGCAACGTGGGATGGCGGGCCGCGCAGACGCCGTGGGTGGTGTTCCTCGACGACGACGTGATCCCCGCGCCCGGATGGGCGGAGGCGGTCTGGAAGGACCTCGTGGACCTGCCCGAGGACGTGGCCGGCAGCCAGGGACGCATCGAGGTGCCGCTGCCGTCCTCGCGCCGGCCCACCGACGGCGAGCGGCACACCGGCGGGCTGTCCGGCGCGCTGTGGGTGACGGCCGACATGGCCTACCGGCGTCCGGTGCTGGAGTCGGCCGGCGGCTTCGACGAGCGTTTTCCCCGGGCGTACCGGGAGGACGCCGACCTCGCGCTGCGGGTGACGCGGGCGGGACACCGCCTGGTGCGCGGGCAGCGGCTGACGACCCATCCGGTGCGGGACGACGGGTTCTGGGCGAGCGTGCGTTTCCAGCGGGGCAACGCCGACGACGCGCTCATGCGGCGCCTGCACGGGCCGGGATGGCGCGCGGCCACCGGCGGCGGCCCCGGCAGGCTGCGCCTGCACGCCGCCACCACGGCGGCCGGGCTCGCGGCGACGGCTCTGGGGGCGGTTTGGGGGG
>NZ_SMLD01000099.1:0-36132 GCF_004352805.1 Nonomuraea mesophila | reverse complement strand
TCCACACCAGGTCAGAAGCCGAACGAGCCCTGTTCAGCTACATCGAGGGGTTCTACAACCCGCGCCGCCGTCACTCCGCCAACGGCCAGCTCAGCCCGGCCGAATACGAACGCCGACACGCGCTCAAGAACGCCCAAGATCTCGACTATGCTGCCGCGTAGTCGCAAGCCCTGATGTGTCTATCGAACCGGGGCAACTCCATCGCGTCCCTGACCTGCTACGCCCGTGTCTCCCCCGAGGCGCTGGCCCGCTGGCAAGACACCCGAGACCCAGCGACGCGACGCCGGTAACACCTACAACGCCGCAGCCTCCGGCTCCTGCCGACCTGCTCCACCAGGATTAGCGAAGCACCAGGTCAGGTCCATATCCGCCCGATTTTTCTCGAGTACTACGGCGACCCCTACCGGCAGATCCTGGACGTCTTCGCCGACCTCGGCCGCCCACTACGAGCTCGTGACCTCTGCCAGGCGCTGGACCTGCCCATCGCGAAGAAGAACACCGAGAACATCCGCGCCAAGCTCAAGCGCCTGGTCAACCAGGGCATTCTCGTCGAAACCGAGCCAGGAATGTTCGCTCAGCCGCGTTCCCAGCCCAACTGCTAACGCCCTGACCGGCCCGCCTTCACCAAGGCAAAGGACGAGAGGGACATCAACTTGCGTAACGCCCTCTGAGAACTTGCGCGCTGCTGCAGAATGCAAGAGGAGAAGGTGGCGCCGGGTGGAAGCGGTCAGCCCGCATTGGCCACGTACTGCTGGACCGGACGTCACAGGCGACGCGGTCACTCTCGCCGCCGATGCCGTCCAGAGATATCCCGGCGTGCCTTCCCCAGGAGGGGATGGAAGCGCGCGGCTGTCACTTCTCGATGGGGATGCCCTCCAGGAGGCCGAAGCCGCCGCCGTTGAAGGTCAGCTCCGTGGTCTCCTCGGGAGGGGCCGGGATGTAGAAGTAGCCGTACTGGGTTGACCCCGAGGCCAGCGCGGCTGGCCAGAGCCGTGAGCCCACGCGGTCCACGTGGGACTTGTCCTGGCCGTTGTACACCTGGGGGTAGATGGTTCCGGTCTTCGGCTCGAAGGCGCTGAACTCGAAGGAGCCTTCGGTGCCGAAGGGGTTGTTCCCCGGCAGGTCGTCGCCCTGGTGGGTGGTCCGGAACCGTGCCACCAGGTATGCGCCGTCCCGGTAGAACGGGTAGACCTGCAGCTTCCAGGAGTGTTCCTGGTTTCCGCTGAAGAAGTATTTCTGGTCGAAGGTGGCTTCGGCGGCGGGCTTGGCGTGGGTGAGGGGGTGGAAGCTCGCGGGCGGCGCGGCGTCGGCGGGGTTGACGGTGAGCGTTTTGGTCTCGGTCTCCGGTTCGTCCTCGGGCTCGGGTTCGGCTGCCACGTCCTTCTTGAAGGTGTAGGAGATCTCGACGCGGCGGTTCTGGGAACGGGCCCAGGCGTCGTCGTCGCCGCCTTCGGCCTCGGCAGGGTCGGTGGAGCCTTTGCCTCGCGTCTTGTACTCGTAGTCGGAGCCGAGTTCGGTTGCGAGCAGGTCGCGTACGGCGTCGGCGCGGTCCTCAGAGAGGGTCTGGTTGTAGCGGTCGGTGCCGACTCCGTCGGTGTGGCCGGTGATGGTGATGGGCGGCTTGTCAGGGTCGGCGCGCTCGCGGGTCTCCTTGATGACGTCGCCGAGGACGCCCTTGGCGTGCCTGCTCAGGTCGGCCTTGTCGAAGGCGAAGAGCACATCGGCGCGTAGCGCCACCGTTTCGCGGTCGGAGTCGGTCTCCCGGCGGCCGACCACGGTCTCCACCTGGGAGACGAGCTTGGTGATGACCGGCTCCTCGTCTGGTTCGCCGGTGGTGACCGGGACCATGACGTTCTCGCCCTTGCGCGGCCATCCCTCGGCGCGTTCCTCCGGCAGGGCCGACGGATAGTTCTGCGGTTTTCCCTGCACGACCGGGACACCGGCGAACTCGCCGATGCCGCCGGGGCCCTCGACGGTGACCCGCTGCGGGGATCCCTCCAGCGGCGGCAGGAAGGCCACCAGCGTGTAGGTGACGCCGGGCTGCCAGAGCTCCTCTTCGTAAAAGTCCCATATGTCGGAGCCGATTTTCTCGTACGGCGTGTAGCGCAGTTGCTGGACCGGGTCCAGGACGCGGAAGAAGTGCTGGACGCTCATCGCGTTGTCATTCTTGCCGACGTCCGCGATAGGCCGGTCCGCGAGGCTGGTGTACTCGACGGTGAGCCTGGTCATGCCGTCGACCGCGGCGAGTTCGGCGATCTTCACGCGTGCGTTCTGGTGAGCGCTCCAGCTTCCGACGAACCCCTCCTTGACGAATGCGGCCGCGGGGGCGCTGCTGCTGTCAGTGCTCTGCTTTGGTTTGGGCGTCCCGGACGCGGCGGGTTCGTCGTTTCCTCCGGCGAGGCCGCATCCTCCCAGCGTCAGTGCAGCTACGGCGGACATCACGGTCGTCGAGGTGGTGCGCCTCACAAAAACTCCACTTCATCCGGTATAGGGCTAACCGGCCACTAACGAAGACGGTGACCATACCGTTCACTGTCGGAAACTTTGACAGCCAAGCCTACGTCCAGCCCGCGCACTGTCGCGGGGCATGCAGGAGGTATCGCTGGGCGAGCGGCCCGCCGATCTGGACATGGCGGCGGGTCCTGCCCGTCGTGGGCGGGGACGGACAGCGCGTGGCGCGGCCGTCGCAGGTCGACCTCCTCCAGTTCAATGACGCGCCCCGAGGTGCTCTCGTCGCAGATGGGCGACCGGGGCCGGGGCAGGAGGGCACGGGCGAGCGCCGCGCACAAGTTGCGGCGACAACCGGCCGGTCGGCCCCGGCCACCATCCGAGTTGGGCGGAGAACACGACGATAAGCACCAGCCCCACCCAAAAGGGTGGGCTGCCGAGCCCGACCAGGGCGAACAACCGCACCAGGCCACGCCGCAGCCCGGGGCGGAAGCTCGCCACATTGGCGCACACCAGCGCGCCCACGATGGCGAGCAGGAAAGCGTAGAGGGCAAGCTCGAACGTGGCGGCCAGGCGTGAGGTGTGCGCGGTGCGCACCTGTTCGCCCACGAGAAGGAGTAGCCCCAGTCGGCCCTGACGAAGTCCCAGAGGAACAGGCCGTACTGTGCGAAGAACGGCTCGTCGAGCCCCAGGCCGCGCCGGGTCGCCTCGATCGTCTCCTGGCCGGCGAGCGGCCCGGCGATCAGGCGGGCGGGGTCGCCGGGCAGCGCGCGGAGCACGACGGACGAGACGAACGACGCGAGGACGATGGTGACCACGCTGGCGGCCAGTCGTTGGCGGATGTCACGGAACACGCGGCACTCTCCTCTGGGCGGTCACGCGTCGGCCGAGCGGCGAGCCCGGATCTGGTCGGTGAGGATGTTGACCGCGATGACCAATCCGAGCAGCGCGAGGCCCGGCGCCACGCCGACCCACCACTGGCCGCTGACCGCGTGCTGGAGCCCGTCATTGATCATCGCGTCCCACTCGGCCGTGGGCGGTCCGGCGCCGACGCCGATGTAACTGAGTGCGGCCAGCGTGATCACCGCGTGGCCGAAGTTCGCGGCTATCTGGATCGTCATCGTGGTACCGAGATAGGGCACCACGTGACGCAGCGCGATACGCCAGCGAGGCAGCCCGATCGTGATCGCCGCCTCGACGAACGCTTCTGATCTGCTGCGCAGTGCTTCGCTTCGCAGTGTCACCGCGAACACCGGAATGATCGTCACGGCGATCCCGATCACCGCGCTCTGGAGTCCGGTGCCGAGCGCGATGGCGATGGCCATGGTGAGCAGGAGTTGCGGGAAGGCCAGCACCGCGTTCATCGGTGCCATCAGTACGCGGTCGAGCCACCGCGCGCCCAGCCCGCAGGCCAGCGCGACGATCAGCCCGCCCACGGAGCCGAGGACGACGGAGAGCGCGGCCAGCATGATCGAGATGCCCACCCCCACGGCGACGCGGGTCAGGACGTCGCGCCCTTCGCCGTCGGTTCCCAGCAGATGCTCGGCGCTCGGTTGCTGGAGCGTCAAGCAACGGCGTGTTCGCCCGGACGCAGATGTAACCCGTGTTGAACGTCCCCACACTGCTGCACGCCTCGTCGTACTGGAGATAGTAGCCCGCGTTGGCCAGCGCGGGGCCGTCGAAGCGGAGCGTGGCCTGGCTCTTGCCGTTGTAGACGGCGTCGTTCCAGGCGCTGGAGGTCAGCGTGCGTACCGTGATGTTGATGCCGATCTGCTTGAGCGCGCTCTGGATGACCGTCGAGAGGGCCTTCTGGTTCTGGTCCCCCGCCAGGATGTCGAGCGTCACGTTGATCGGCGTCTTGACGCCCGACTTGTCCACCAGCTTCTTGGCCTCCTCGACGTTCGCGGCGACCGGCTGTCCGTGTTCTTCGCTGTAGCCGGGCATCGAGGGCGGGATCGGCCCGTAGTACTGCTTGCCGAAGCCGTACAGGACGTTCTTGATGATGTCCTGGGCCGGTATGGCCTTGACCACGGCCTCGCGGAGATCGCGGTTGGTCCACGGTTCCCGGTTGTTCGGCATGGTCATGACCATGGACTGGGTGTCGTCGTAGGCGACGACCTTCACGTTCTGCTTCGATTTCAGCGAGTTCAGCGCTGAGCCGCTCAGGCCGAAGGCGATGTCCCTCGTTCCGTTCTCGACGTTCAGCAACTGCGTGGAGGGCGAGGTCACCCATGTGATCACGTCCATCGGGGCACCGCTGGGGAACTCCAGCCGGTTTGCAGCTTGAAGATGTAGGTCTTGCCGTCTTCTGAGGTGTCCCAGCTCTTGGCCAGGTACGGCATGATCGTGGTGTAGTCGATCTGCGTGGTGCCTTCTGGGCCGCGCTTCGCGCCGAAGTCGACGAGGCGGGCGTAGAGCGAGTCGAGCAGTTGGCGGTCTTCACCCGTACAGCTCTTGGCCGGGTCGAGCGAGGCGGGTGCGGAAGCGAAGCTGACCTGCAGCGGTGTGGTGTCGCCCACTCTCGCGGTGGGGCCGACAACACCCAGCTTGTCGGTGATGCAGCCGGTCAGCGCCAGAGCGCAGGACCCGGCGGCGTCGCGCTGGGATCGGTTCTGGGCCTGGTGCTGGCAATGGCTGTGACAGGTGGGATGGCCGTTGCCGACGCCGGTGCCGCCGTCACGGCGATCCTGTTGCTCGGCGTACGGCTGCGTAGCGCCGCTGCAGGGACCGACCAGCTCTTCGAGGCGGCTCCGTTCCTGCAGGATCTGCAGGGATTCGTCGCGTTTGCCCCCGGATCATCACTGCCCCCGCAGTCGCCGAACCTTCCGCAACTCGGGAAGGCTCCTCAGGCCCCGCAGGCAGTACCGGAGCCGGTCGGCTTTAGGCGGCTCCGGGTCGAGAACTTGACTTTCCGCTACCCGTCGGGCCGACACCCCGTGCTGCGAAATGTCAGCATGGAGATCGGCGTCGGCCAGGTCGTCGCCCTGGTCGGTGAGAATGGCTCGGGGAAGACCACTTTGGCAAAACTGCTGTCGCACCTCTATCGGCCGCAGTCCGGGCGAATCCTGTACGACGACGTCGATGTGACCGCAGCCGACCCAGATCGGCTGCGCCATTCGATCGCGGTACTGTTTCAGGACTTCCAGCGTTACCTGCTCTCGGCCACCGACAACGTCGGGATGGGCCGTTGGGAGAAGGCTGACGATCGTGCCGCCGTGACGCAGGCGACCAGGGCGGCCGGTGCCCACGATTTCCTCGCCGCGCTGCCCCAGGGATATGAGTCGCTGCTGGGACCCGAGTTCGTCGGCGGGATCGACCTTTCCGGTGGGCAGTGACAGCGTGTCGCCCTGGCGCGTGCTTCTTCCGGGAGGCCCCGTTCATCATTTTGGACGAGCCTACCGCCACCCTCGACGCTCGGGCCGAACACCTGCTCTTCGAGCAGCTGCGCACCCTGCTGGCCGGGCGCACGGTGCTGCTCATCTCGCACCGCTTCGCCACCGTACGGATGGCCGACCACATTTACGTACTCGATGGCGGCCAGGTGGCCGAGCACGGCACGCACGACCAGCTGATGTCCGCGAGAGTGCGCTACGCCGAGCTCTTCACCCTCCAGGCCGCGGGCTACCTTGATTCTCAGCCTCGGGACTCGGGGTGATGTCGGGTGTGCCGCTCGGACTCGGCGTAATGGGCGAGTAATTGACGTGCCCTTCGACAGGGCCCGAGCTGTGAGGCAGTGTCAGGCCGTTGCGGACAGTGTCGAGATCCCGGCGGAGGTTGCGGGTGAAGGAAGCCAGCGCGGTGAGTGAATCCGCGCCCACCCGGACCGCCTGATTCCCGTGTGTCACGGCCCGAGGCGGGGCCTTCGGCAACGTTCGGAATGCTGGGCTCACCCGGGAGAGTCACTTCCCGAGACACGGAGGATATGGCGGGGGTGTGTCCACGCTCCCGTGGAATTCTTGGTCCATGCGGGTGGACGATCGGCACCGGGCGTCCGGGCTGGGCGACATCAATGGCGGCTGAGCCCTGCCACTTCCCCCACACCGATCGCAAGCGGGCCGGTGCGGGATCGCCACCCACACCTCGATTCGGCTCGGCCGAAGGGCCCAAAGAAGGAGTACGTCATGACGGCGACCATGCGGGCGATCCTCCAGCACGCCTACGGCGGGCCGGAGGTGCTGCAGCTCACTGAGGTTTCCCGGCCCGAGCCGGGGGTCACCGAGGTGCTGGTACGGGTGTATGCCGCCGGGGTCAACCCGATCGACGGCAAGACCCGCGCCGGCGGCGGCTTCGCCCCCCAAGTGGGCCGGCCGCCGTTCATCCCCGGCTGGGACCTGTCGGGTGTGGTGGCGGAGATCGGCTACGGCGTGACCCGCTTCCAGCCGGGCGATGAGGTGTACGGCATGCCGAACTTCCCGCACCGTGCTGGCACGTACGCCGAGTTCGTCGCGGTGCGCTCGCGGCAGGTCGCCCGCAAGCCCGCGCGCCTGTCGCACGCGGAGGCGGCGGCGCTGCCGCTGGCGGGACTGACCGCCTGGCAGTCCCTGGTCGACACCGCTCAGGTGGGACCCGGCATGTGCGTGCTGATTCACGCGGCGGCGGGCGGTGTCGGCCATCTGGCGGTGCAGATCGCCAAGGCGCGGGGCGCTTACGTGATCGGCACCGCCCGCGCCGCCAAACACGACTTCGTGCGTTCACTGGGAGCCGATGAGGTTATCGACTACACGGCCGTCGCGTTCGAGGAGGCCGTCGAGGCCGTGGACGTGGTGCTCGACCTCGTCGGTGGCGAGACCCGCCGCCGTTCGCTGGAGGTGCTGGCCGAAGGGGGACTGCTCATCCCGCTGCCGCGCGGGCTGGACGTCTCGCAGGAGGCGGCCGAGCGCGGCCTGCGGGTGGCGCCCCTCATCGTCGAGCCCGACTACCGCGGCCTGGAACACCTGGCCGAGCTGGCCGACTCCGGAAAACTGAAAATCAGCGTGTCCCGGGAACTGCCGCTGGCACAGGCCACCGAGGCGCACCGGTACATCGACAGCGGAAGCGCCACCGGCAAGACCGTCCTCACCGCGATCGTCCAGAGCTGACCGCGGCGCCCGGGAACATTGGCCCCTACCGCAATCTCATCCGTGCACGATCGCACGCCTGGCCGCCGCAGACTTGCTGGTGTCCAACCGCGAGATCGATCAACGCTCCACCTGGCCCAGCCCACCTTCGGCACCCACCTCTACCGTCTCTTCTCCAAGCTGGGCGGCACTTCGGCGCAACTCGGTGACCTAACGGCACTTCGTGTTCACCCCCGACCAGTGCGCCACAGTGATGGACCGCTGATCGGCCGCCGCGGCCCGCGCAACTGCGTGACCTGGGGCTGACGCCTTGACAGGCCCTGCGCAGCTATAGGGAGAAGACGTGGGCGGGCCATGCGCGCCGAGTTCGAGGCCGCCCTGCACAACGCTCCCAACGAGACCAACTGGCGCCAGACCGGCCAGCAACTGATGGCCAGCCTCGACCGGCTCCAGAACATCTTCACCGACCTGCAGACGCTGACCAAGCTCGACGCGAGCGAACCCGGGCAGCGCGAGCCCGTCGACCTGGCCGAACGGGTCACCTCCGAAACCACCGGACCGCGCTCAAAGAAGATCGTCTCCAGCCCGCAACCCGGAGTGGTCGTCACGGGCGACCGGCACAGGCTCGCCCGCATGCTCACCAAGCTGCTGGACAACGCCAAGCGGCATGCCGACAGCACCGTCATCGTCACCGAGCGACGCAACAGCGAGGCCGTGCTCGAGGTACTCGACGACGGAGCGGGCATCGCACCGCTTGTGGGCCCGATATGCCCACCGCAAAGTGGGGCCACGAATCCGTATCAAGCTGGATAAATGACGGGCTAATGGCTCGGCGCTGAGGAGCTGCTCGTGTCAGCGTGTCGGTAGTCCATCGGGGCCGGTCCGGCTACCGTGCACTAGATGACTCTCTGTTACGATTCGTCGGGGGATGGTCCTGCTCTGGTGCTGCTGCATTCGGCGGTGTGCGATCGGCACATGTGGGCCCCGCAATGGCCGGCCCTGCGTGACGCGGGCTATTACGTGGTGTGGTGCGACTTCCGGGGGTTTGGCGACTCCCCGGTGGCGGACCGGCCGTACCGCGATGCCGCAGACGTCGCCGACCTCCTGGACCATCTGGGCCTCAAACGAGTTGCCCTGGTCGGGTCCTCCCACGGCGGCGAGATCGCGCTGGAGGTGGCGGCGACACGGCCGGACGCAGTCACTGCCGTGGCATTGCTCTGTTCCGCGATGCCTGGACACGTGCCGGGCCCTGAACTGCAGTCGTTCACCGAGCGGAAGAACGCGCTGTTGGCGGCGGGCAACATCGCTGAGGCCGTCGAGTTGAACGTCATGACGTGGCTGGGCCCTGAAGCCAGCGGAGAAGTTCGGGAACAGGTCCGGCAGATGTACCGGCATGCGGTCGAGACCCATGCGGCAGCAAAGTTCGCCTCGACCGCCGCGCCGGTCGACCTGGCGCGGATAACAGCCCCTTGCCTGGCTGTGTCGGGAGCGCACGATCTCGCTGACTTCCGAGAGATCGCCGTCGGCCTGCCGGAACGAATCGCCGGCGCCCGCCACCTCGAACTGCCCTGGGCTGGCCACCTGCCCAGCCTGGAGCGACCTGCGGTGGTAACTGACTTGCTGATCCGATTCCTCGGCGAGACGGTCCCCGCTGGCTGAGGGAGAGCCAGTTTTGAGTGGGCATCTAATGATTGATTGTCGGGGTTCGTCCCAATTTCGATCTGGCCTGAGATATGGGGATTGACGGACCTTCACCACTTTCAGCCTCCCCGAGCAGGGACCATCGAGCTGGCATTTTGTCCGATGAGTCACCTCCTGCCCATCCGGTCTCGGGATGCCCTCGAATCGCCCAACCGACAGGTGCGAGCCTTCTGTGGCGACAGCTGCTAGCAGGCTTCGATTCCGGATCGGCCCCCTCGCACCAGTCCGGCCGGAAGGCGTAGTGCGTGGCGAAAGGCACGTAGTCGCCGGTGGGGATGACCTTATAGGCCACCACACCGGCCTTCAGGCAACCCATCCGGTCAGCCAGCACTGCCTTGGGCACTCCGCCGAGCGTCTCGAAGAGCCAGCATCGCAGCGTGGTCGCGCCGCACTGGTTGCTGGCGAACCGCACTAACCGGCCATCTGTGGGGACTTTTACGGCTCTGGCGCAAAGTGTGTGCTGTCTGCCCTACCCGCACTACGACAAGCTCAAGAAGCTCGAGACCACGCTGCGTCGCGATACGCCTCACATCGGATGGCGGATGGCGGATGGTGTGGCCGATGGCCAACCATTGCGCGGGCCTGCCCCCGACCAGGACATACGCGCCCCGTCCCATCAAGGCGCCGGGCCTGCCGCCTGTGCTCATCGCCAACGGCGAACACGACGACAACAGCCCGGCCGCCGACTGGCCGACCAGCTTCCCCGCGCCCGCTACCTGAAGGCTGTGGGAGGACAACCCGGGCTGCCCCTCCTGGCGGGCGCCAGCCCGCCGCAGCCCTGCCTTTGACGCTGCGCGCACGCTTCCCTCTGCCGGGGGGCTGCTGTCGGCAGCGATAGCTCTGCTCGGCCTGGTGATACCGGGCCGGCCTGGCCGGCTGGTGACCATGGTCATGTTCGGGGCGGCGGCCTTCCACGTGCCGCGCCGCCCATGGCTGGTCATGAGCCTGTCCATTGTCTGGACCATCGGCTACGGCCTGTTCATACCGCAGGCTTACAAGGGCCTGTCCGTGGTCACCGACCTGGTCATCATGGGCGTGGCTCCGGTCTCCGTCGGCCACGCCCTGCGGCTGCGCGGTGAGCGGGTCGCGCAGGCGGCGCGGCTCGACCACGCCGAGGCCAGGCGCGCCATGGCCGAGGACCGCGCCGTACTCGCCCGCGACGTACACGACAGCGTCGGCCACCACCTCACCGCGATCCACATGCAGGCCACCGCCATCCGCCGTGCCCTGCGCGGCCAGGCGCCGACCGCCGACAGAGCACTGGGCACCATCGCCGAGTTGTCCTCCGCCGCGCTGAAAGAGGTACGCGCCTTGCTCGACACCCTGCGCGAGGCGCCCGCCACACCGGGCTTGGAAGAGATCGAGGACCTGGCCGCGCGGCGTGGGTCATACGGTCTACCGCGTTGTGCAGGAGGCGCTCACCAACGCCGCCCGCCATTCGGGTGCCACCAAGGCGGAGGTGCGAGTGCGGCGCAGCCGGACCGCGGTGACGATGTCGATCACGGACAACGGCCGCGGCCTTGCCGGAGCGGAGGGGCGCGGCATCAGGGGCATGCGCGAACGCGTACACCAGCATGGGGGAACGTTCACGGCCGGCCCGGTCCCCAGCACGGCTGGCTGGTGGAGGCCGTCGTGCCGATCACGAAGGGTCTGGCGTCACCGAAGGGTCAGGCACAGCCCTCCAGCGCTGCGGGGAACCCGACGTGAGCGACCGGATGACGGATGGTTCGACATCGACAGTCCGGCATCATGGGGTGCATCGCATGCTGGCCCGGCCGACCTGGATGAGGAGTGCGCTGTGATCATTCGGGTGGTGATCGCCGATGACCAGCCGGCCGTACGCGACGCACTACGCGTGACGCTGGACGGCGAGTCCGACATCGAGGTGGTCAGTGAGGCGGCCGATGGAGCCGAGGCCGTGCACCAGGCGCTGTGGAGGCGTCCCGACGTGGTGGTGATGGACCTGCGCATGCCGTATGTCGACGGGATCTCCGCGATCCGGCAACTCGCCGACGTGGAGGCACCACCGAGGGTGCTCGCGCTCACCACTTTCGACACCGACGAGTACCTGTTCGGAGCGCTCCAGTCGGGTGTCTGTCAGGCCCGGAACTCCGGATCAAAGCGCCGCCGCGTGACTGCTGCCGCGACCAGACCTCTCCCTGTTCGGTCTCCACGCTCCGAGGGAAGGACAGCCGAGCCCCTGCTTGAAGCCGAGGCGCACCTAGGTTGACAGCCCGCAGAACATCCCCGAGCATCGGAACATGCCTTCCGGGAACAGTGGTTCACATAGCGAACCAGGGACCGACCCGCGTGCCCTGCGTGCCCTCGCCCATCCGGTGAGGCTGGAGCTGCTGCGCCTTCTCGAACTGAACGGGGAGGTGACCGCGAGCCGCGCGGCCGAACTCCTGGGACTGGCCCCGAAGGTGTGCTCCTATCATCTGCATTTGCTCGCAAAATATGGGGTGGTCGAGGAGACCGGCGGAGGAAAGGGGCGTGCGCGGCCGTGGCGGCTGGCGATGCGGCGAGCCACGTACGTCCACCGCCCCGATGAGGACTCGTCGGCGACGCGCTCTGCCGACGCGTTCGCCAAGACGATGCTCGCCAGGGACGCCCGGACAATCGAGACATTCATCGATCGGCGGCACGGACTCCCGGACGAGTGGCGCAACGTCTCCACGCTGTCCAGCAACCTTCTGTGGCTGACGCCGGACCAGCTCCGTGAGTTCGGCCGCGACATGTTCGCTGTGCTTGAGCGCTATCGGAGGAGCGGTACGTCGCCGGCAGGGGGCGCGCGCCCGGTTCAGGCCATCCTGTACGCCGTCCCCGTGGGGCTGCCGGAGGGGTGACGATTGACCCCGGAGACGACAACATCGATGTACTCGCTCGACCGCAGGGCGCTGGAACAGGCGCTCGACACCGCAGGGGAGCCTGCGCACGCGGTGGAATGCTGCCGTCCGGACAACGAGGTGGGAGTTCGCGTCGCCCTCGGCCAGACGCATGGTTCTGAACCCTCAGTCGGTTGGGATGGGAGGGTGATGCACTGATGCCTCGGACCGTCGGCGGCACGTCGCCCCTGGCGGGGCGGGACCTGTATTTCCGGTTGCTCGGCCCGCTGACCGTCGAGCGTGGCGGTTCTGTGGTCGATGTCGGAGGCCTCCAGCAGCGGGTGATGCTCGCTTTGCTGCTCCTGCGCGCCGGTCAGGTCGTCTCGTCGGACGAGTTGGTCGACGCGCTCTGGGGCGAGTCCCCCCCACAGACGTGCCGATCTCGGCTGCACGGCTTGATCTCGGGATTGCGCAGGGCACTGGGGGAGGACGGCTCGCTCATCGAGACCAAGGCTCCGGGATATCGGCTGATCGTTCCGAGGCGATGCCTTGACGTCGAGGAGTTCGACCGCGCCCTGTCTTGCGCCCGGGACAGAGCCGCCGGCGGTGACCTCCCTCAGGCTGTGGACCTGTACCATCACGCCTTGCGGCAGTGGCGGGGCATCGCGCTCGCGGACCTGCCGCACCCGGCGGTCCGCGAGGCCGCGGCCGGGCTGGAGGAGCGGCGGCTGGCGGCCATCGAGGAGCGGATCGACGCGGATCTCGCCCTCGGGCACCATCGCGACCTGGTCGCCGAGCTCGCCTCGCTTGTGAGCGTCCACCCGCTGCGGGAAGGTTTCGTGGCGAAGTACATGACGGTGCTCGCCAGGACCGGGCGGACCGCCGAGGCGCTTTCGGTGTTCCAGGGTGTCCGCGAGCGGCTGGCGGAAGAGCTGGGGATCGACCCCTCGGAACAGATCCAGCGGGTCCACCACGCCATCTTGACGGGTGAGGAGACCGCGCCGGTAAGGCCGCCGGCGCGGAGGCCCCAGCAGCTACCTCCGGTGACGCGGCGCCTGATCGGCCGTGACAAGATGATGGACACGGCGGTCCGCCTGACGTCCGAGGAATATGTGACAGGGCCGAGATGCCTGGTGCTCGTCGGGCCGGGCGGTGTCGGCAAGACCGAGTTCGCCACCCACCTCGGCCACCGGATACGTGACGAGTTCCCCGGCGGTCAGCTTTACGCCCGGCTCGGCGGCTGTGGAAGGCGATCCCGGAATCTGCGGTCCGTGCTCCATCAGTTTCTGCAGGCCCTCGGCGTGTCCGCCGACGGACGCGGTCTCACGCTCGACGCTCTCAGCGGGCTGTTCCGCGACACGCTGGCCGACCGGCGGGTCCTGGTCCTCCTCGATGACGTCGCCGAGGAATCTCAGCTCCGCCATCTGCTTCCGGTCGGTCCCGGCTGCTGTGTGATCGCGACCAGCCGCCGCCGGCTTCCCTGCAGCGACATCGTACGCACCATGCCGGTGAGGTCCCTCGACCAGGAGAGCGCGATGGACCTCCTGCAGGACGCCGTCGGGTCCGCAGCCATGGCCGAGGCCCCGCCTGCCGCCGCGGAGATCGTACGTTTGTGTGACGGCCTGCCGTTGGCGATCCACATGGTCACCGCACGCGTGACGACCCGGCCGACCTGGACGTTGTCGCACATAGCGCGCAGGCTCTCCGACGACCGGGGACGTCTGGACTGGCTCGAACTCGGCGATGCCGGGGTTCGCGCGAGCATCGCCGCGAGCTACTCCAGGCTCGACCTCGACCAGCGGCGGCTCTTCCGGTGGCTGGGGATCGTGGGCTCGCACGAGTTCCCGTCCTGGGTCAGCGCCGCCCTGCTCGACCGGCCGCTGGGCTTCGCGGAGCGGATCCTGGACGACCTCGTCGACGTACACCTGGTGGAGCCCGCCGGACAAGGGCTGACCGGGCCTCGTTTTGCGCTCCACGACCTGGTCCACCTCTTCGCCGAGGAGCTTGCCCGCGCGGACGGTGCCGAGACGTGCGCCGCCGTCTCCGCGCGCGTCATGAACGGCTGGCTGGACCTGGCCTCCGTCGCCGATGGCGAGATGCCGCACTGGTACGGTGAGGACCCGGCGCCTCCCGCCCGCTGGCAGGCGCCCGAGGAGGTCCGCGAAGCCGCACGGGCGTACCCGCTCACCTGGTTCGACGAGGAGTGGCGACTCCTGCGCCGGGTCGTCCGGCAGGCCGCCGATGGGAAGCTCGCGCAGGTCGCCTGGCCCCTTGCCCAGCACATGTCTACCTATCTCGACATGCGGGGCGCCTATGACGAATGGACCGATACGCTGCGGGACGGATTGCGGGCAGCGGAGGAGGCCGAGGACGACGGCGGGGTCGCCTGCATGCTCGGGCTGCTACTCGACGCCGAGTCGTCCCAGGACAACTTCGACGCGGCCCTCACGTACGCATCGCGCGCGGTCACCGCCTACGCGTCGCTCATCCCAGAGCGGCTCAGCGGCCACGCGGAGCCGCCGAAGCCGCCACAGCAGTGGCACGCACTGGGAAAACACATGGACGCGCTGGCCACCGCCCGGTGCAAGAGGGATTTCGCCGGGCTTGGGCTTGCCGCGTTCTCGCTGATCGTCGCGGCACGGAGGGCAGGTGTGCGGGAGGGTTATCTCCCGCTCTTCGAGGAGGCACGCGACGCGTTCCAAAAGTGCGGGGCGCCTGTCTCCGAATTGTGGATGACGAAGAACATCGGCCTGGCCTACCTGAAACAACGCCGCGTCGGCGAAGCCGTCAAGTGCCTGTCACAGGGCAAGGCGATCATCCAGCGGGTCGGTGACGAACTGCGGGTCAACGGCACCGCCGGTGACATCTCCCGCGTGTACGCCGTCCAGGGCCGATTTTCCGACGCCGAGGCCGTGCTGAGGGACAACCTCCGAGAGTCGCGGGACCATGGGCACCTGTGGGACGAAGGCCGCGCCCTTGACGCCCTCGGCCGGGTCCGGAACGCCCGGGGTGACCACCGGGCCGCCCGGAGCGCCCATCTTGACGCCCTCGCCATCTGGCAGCGCCTGCGCGCATCACTCCGGATCGCTGCCACCATGCGCGAACTCGCCCGGATCAGCGACGCACTGGGCGACGCGGCAGCCGCGGAGTGCTACCGACGGGCGTCGGCCATGCTCGGCGCCGCTTCCACCAGCGGCTCCTGACGTCCAGGCGGACGCTCGGCGTGTTCATGCGCGAAGCAGCCGCGTCGGGCTCGTCCGAGCCGCGGCCACCGCCGGGGCCAGGCCCCCGATCAGGCCAGCGCCGAACGAGGCGGACAGGGAGATCACGGCGGCGAGCATCGGATAGCCGGGAGGCGCGAGGGCGGAGGCAGGATCGATCAGCCGCGGTGTCAGCCAGGCGACCGCGAGATAGCTGACGCCGATCGCGATCACGGCCACGCCCAAGCTGAGAAGCGTGGTACCGGCGACGACCAGGCCGAAAATCCGCAGCCTGGTCGCGCCGAGCGCCCGGCGCAAGCTCAGCTCCCTGGCTCGTTCCCGGAAGGTGGCCAGGCCGATGTTGAGCAGGCTGAGCATCGCGACGAGCAGCATCACGCCCGAGACCACGCCGAAGCCGAGCTCCATCATCGCCAGGTTGCCCAGCAGTGAGTCGAGGTCGCCTTTCACCGCTGGCTGGAGGCTGTCCTTGGGCACGCCCAGCGCCGCCGACGCGTCACGAATCGCTCCCGCCACCTCCGGTACGGTTTCGCCGGGCAGATGGACCAGCAACTCTGAGGAGAACACGGTGTCGATGACATGCGGCTGAAAGTGCACGGCCGAGGACAGGCTTTGATAGATCATCGCACCGCCGACGCCGTCGCTGATCACCCCCACGATCCGCTGCGGATACGCCGTGGCGTGCGGGCTGCCCTGGAGGAGGACGACGTCGCCGACGCCGCCGTAGACCTCCCTGCCGGCCATGTTCACGACTATCCCGCCGGGATATACGTGCTCATCGGAGTCCAGCCAGCGGCCTTCCAGCACCGGCAGTCTCCGGACCTGATCGAGCCGGCCCGCGACCAAGGAGACGGTACCGTCGACGTACTCGCGGGTCAGCTCGTCACCAGGCGTGCTCGAAACCTGGACCGTCTTCTCCTGGATTATCGCGAACTCACCGTCGCGCGCCCGTATCTCGGCAGCAATCGTGGAGATCAGCTCATCGAGCGGGACGGTCCCGACAGATCCTATGTCCAGGGAGGTCGCGAGAGTCGGCACTCTGCCGTTGAGCTGCTCCTCCCGCGCGACGAACAGGTCTTCGACGACGGTGCCGACGACGGTCGTGCCCGCCAGCGACAGCAGCGCGAGAAAGAGGCTGAGCCCGCCGAGCGCCGTCCGGATCCGGTGGGCTCGCATGTCGCGAAGGGCGTCTCGGATCAGGCGCATGACGTACGCTCCAGCACGCCGTCCCGCAAGAACAGCGCGCGATCGGCTCGCCTCGCAACGTTCGGATCATGGGTCACCAGCAGCAGCGCTGCTCCGGCCTCTGTCGCCACTGAGCACAGCAGATCGAGCACCCTGTCGGCCGTGCCCGTGTCGAGGGCTCCGGTTGGCTCGTCGGCCAGCACGACGGCGGGCCCGCGCACCAGCGCGCGGGCGATGGCGACGCGTTGCTGCTCTCCGCCGGAGAGTTGGCGCGGCCGCGCGTCGGCCCGGCCTGCCAGGCCGACGGCGTCGAGGCAGTCCAGCACCGCCGCCCGGGCTTGCGAGCGAGCCATCCGGGGACCGTGCATCAGTGGCAGCTCGACGTTCTCCCGCGCCGACAGGTGCGGGAGAAGCGAGTAGTTCTGGAAGACGAACCCCAGCTTTTTGGCACGCAGATCCGAGCGTCTATTTTCCGGCAGGCGATTGACACACGCGTCGTCGATGGAGATCTCACCAGCGTCCGGCGTGTCGAGCAGTCCCAGGAGAGCCAGCAACGTGCTCTTTCCGCTGCCCGAAGCCCCCTGGACCGCCACTATCTCGCCGGTCTCCACGGTCAGCGACGCGTCAGAGAGGATGTCCACGGTGCCGCCGGACGGCAAGGGATAGACCTTGGCCAGCCCTTCGGCCTTGAGCCGCATATCGATCACCGCACGGGGCGAGGCGGCGTGACCGCGACGCGATCGCTTTTTGACAGGCCGTGGGTGATCTCGACGATGGCGCCGTCGGTCACGCCAAGGCCGACTTTCCGCACCTCGGTGGACCCGTCATCGTTCACCACGGTCACCTCTCCCGTCACCGCCGAACCGGACACCGCCGACGTGGGCAGGGCCAGCGCCTCGTCCACCTGTCCACTGGCGACGATGATGAGACCAGACAATCCGTTATAGACCCTGACGTCGTCGGGAATCGCGCAAAGGATTTCTGGACCCTCCTCGCCCGGCTCGGCCGGTGCCTTCGACGCCACCAGCAGGGTGCAGTCGAATCCGGCAGGACCGTCGGTGATCGCCGCCGTCGCGCTCATATCGCCGCTCAGAAGCCGGTACGCGGACGCCTTGGGGAGTCTTCCGCGCAGACCGAAGCCTGCGTACGCCACCTCGACGACCGGCACTCCCTTGTGCACTCGTGCGCCGTCCGGGACGAGTGTCTTCTTCAGGATCGACTCGACCGGAACCTTCGCCGCCTCATCCCCCACCCTGAACGGCTGCTCGCCCTTGCCGAGATTGACCGTGCCCGCATGCGATCCCGCCAATACGGAACCGTAGTGGACGGTGCCGGTCTTCGGCGCCGTGATCCGATAGGTGGGACCGGCAGCCACCGAACCCTCCACCGCCACCACGGCCTTGATATCACGGCGAGAGACCGCCACGCTTTCCGGTTCGGCCGTGTCCGCCGTGTCCAGGTCTGCCACGTGCCCGGAATCTGGCCGCGGTTCCTGGACTGCGGGCCAGCCGATCGCCACCGCCGCCACGGCGCCCGCGCAGAGGAGAAGGACGAGGCTCTTGCGAGCCTTCGGTCTCATCGTCTATTCCCTTGGTCCGCGCAGTTGAGTTGGAGGTCTGCGGCGATGTGCGTGTAATCGCCAGCCCGGGCCGCCGTCAGCATTCTGACGTCGCTGTCGGGATTTTCGATGTTCTGAAAGTAGGCGGTCTGCGGGAGCTTGAGCACCTCGGCCAGCGCCCGTGACCGCTCCTCGCCGTCTTCCGCGTCCACCAGGGCCCTTCCCCATGAGCAATACCAGTATTCCGTGGCCATGACCGCGCCATATCCGGCCTCGTACACCATGGGAGCACCGTCGACGTTCGATTTTTCTTCGTGTATCGGCGGCCGGGGCCAGTCCAGGCCGTCCGGCAACTGCCACCTTCTCGCTTCAGCCAGATATTCCTGATCGGCTTGTATCGCCGTCAGGAAATTCGACTCGGAGTTGTCCCTTCCGGTAGCGCACGCAGTGGATCCCCACACCAGCACCGCCGCCAGCCCCATTGCTGCGATTCTCATCACGACCCTCATTCCGGCCGGATTCGTCTTCCCGAGAATGCCTGGGTGCTCGGCTCGCACCACACCCGGGCGTGCTTATCAGTATCGCATCTGACCCTCGAAAGAGTGCCTGCACAATACTGACGCCTTGCAGTGGCTTCGCCTCTTGAAGGACGTGAAGAACTTCTTGCCGTTCTTGACCCCGGTCGCGAGGACCCGCTTCTCGCCTTCTTTGTAGAAAGCGGGTATCGAGCCGCTCATCCAATACCTGCCCTTGGCTGATTTCACTCCAAAGAACATGCCTTTCTTGAAGGCTCCCCTGCTGGGCAGCTTGGCGAACTTGGCGGCGATATTTCCCTTGCCCGCCTTCTTGCGGATCGTTTTCGAGTTGTACCACTTGCCGGCCGAAGACCAGACCTTGCCGTCGATATCTCTCCAGCGAGCGGCTTGCGCCGGCTGCGCGACGACGGTGACGGCCAGTGCTTGCGCGACGGCGACGACGAGTATGGCCTTCAGGACGACCAACTTCTTTCCACAGATCATGCTGCTCCTCACAGTTACTACGGGATCACCAGATTCGGATCTTGTTCCTCTGCATGATCACGGCGGTTCTGGCCGCTCACGCGGGTCCTTTCCGGCCTCGCGAAACAGAGCCGCTCCCGAGCCGGACGCCCGGTTCAGGAGTGAAGGCCACATAGCCAACCACCGCTCGCTGTGCTGCGCCTGTGCTCTGGCTAACGCGGCGATGTGCGGCGGTCGGTGCGCCACGCCTCAGGCGGCACATGGCCCTCGGCATCACCGCCGCATCAGTCACAGCACAGCCTCCGCACAGCGCGCCCTTCTAGCGTCGGGAGGCGATCCGGCGTCTGTGACCCAAATCGGCAGCAGGGAGAACATGAACACGAGACCTCTGGCGGCGACCCTGAGGACGATTCTCGCCGTAGCCCTCGCGACGCTACTGGCGACAACTCTCGGCACGCAGCCCGCACAGGCCGCCCACTGGAGGAACATCAAAGGGGCGGTCTATGCCAAGATCAAATGGTTCAACTCGAAAACCATCCGAAAGAAGGAGGGCAAGGGGCCCATCGACGCAAAGTTCTCGAAGATCCCCGGCTCCCTGAGCAGCGATCCCCCAGGGCTCTGGTTCGGCGTCAAGTCCAAGAAGACCCGGAAGTGGATGGGCGCCTCCCCGCGAGAGTTCCCCAGGGAAGACCAGAAGAAGCGTCTTACGGTGAACACATCGAACGGAAAGAAATTCTTCACCTCGTTCAAGAGGCGAGTCATCTGTACGGGAATTCTCTGCAGCCACACCTTTGTGGGAAAAATGCGGTATTAGTACTCCAGTCGCATCTCGAGATCTCGGATCTCGATCTGATCGAGGCTGGGACATGAGACGGCCACCGCCGATCATGTGGGTGTGTGGAACCCACATGATCGGCGGTGGCCGCACCTGGGAAGGATTCGATTATCTCGCCACGGTGATTCACTGCCATTCCAAAATGGTGGTGGGCCGGGCGATGGCTGACCACTACAGAACCTCGCTCGTCTGCGACGCGATCGACACGGCCGCCGGTAAAATGGAGATGCAGCAAGGGTGTGTCTTCCGTTCCGACCGCGGCTGGAACTATACGCACGATTGATTCGGGCGGCATCTGGTCCGGTACGGGATGCGTCGACCCGTTGGACGCACTGCGGGCGTGTGCTGGGATAACGCGCTGGCAGAATCGTCCTTTGGAGGGTTGAAGAACGAGTGGCTCAACGCACCAGCCGCGCTGAAGCACGGCGCGCGGTTGTCGAACATATCGAGGGCTCCTACAATCAGCGCAGGCTTCATTCCGCAAATGGGTGCCGGACTGCACTTGGGGTCCACAACGAGTACCTGAGCCGACAGCTCGCATCGTGAAGTGATTGCCAGGAAGCTGATGCTCGGGTGTGCTGTTCGGCGGGGCGCCGCAGATCGGGCAGCCAGGCGTGTTGCACGCGAAGTGCGCGTACCCGTCCTGGCACACGTCCAGGGCGCATTCCTCCTCGTGCTGACAGTGCGGCCCCACCATGAGCGGCGGCTGGCCGGGCTTGGCCGGCGTGTACGGCTCGGACGTCAGATACCGGTCCAGCATCCCGAGCGTGAACGCCACATCCCGGCGGGCCCACTCCTCGGTGGTGCGTATGCCCGCGGCCTTCTTGTCGGCCAGGACCAGGAGGACGAGCTCGCCGGTGTCGACCTCGCGCAGAGTGGCGCCCGCCGGGCGGGCAACGTCCGCGGCCTGCTGCGGCTGTCGGGCAGGTTGGCACCCTCGAACCTGACGGCGGAAGAGCCCCGCCGCAATCACCTGCCCGGTGAGGAGGCGATGCCATCGCGTAACCTGCTGTCGGCCTGCCCGGTCACCTGGCGGGCCACCGGTTCGGTCACCCTGAACAGCCCCGGCCCCTCTTCACGCGCCCAACCACGCTCCACCAGCCGCTTGAGTTTCGAACGCAGGCCCTCCCTCTTGGCGGCCTCATCCGGCAGTCCCATCGCCACGGCGACCTGCCCCGCCCGCATCGCCCCACCGGCATCGACCAGGATCTCCACCGCATCCTGGTACGCGCGCGGCAACACCGCGACCTTCATGCCCGGCCGCCACTGCGGCACCGTCACCACCCCCAAGGGGGACGACGGCCCATCGGCTGCCACGTCAACGGAGCCGACGCCTGCGGCCTCATCGGGTAGCCGTTCAACCAGCCCGACGGCCTCGCCCAGGATCTCCTCCACCGTCTCCCGGGCGATCACCAGTCGCAACACCCGGTCCTCCTCGGCCTCCAACCGACGGGTCAACTCGGCGATCTGCTCGCGAAGCTGTTCCACCCGCTCACGGGCCGCGTTTCTCCCGCCGCTCCAACTCCTCCAGCAACGAGCTCATCGCCACCACCGTCTCGCGTCTGCTCACACGGTAGACAACGATCACCCGTCCCAACAGCCCAGACCTTATCCGCCCAGCTCAGCCACTCTCTCAGAGGGAGCCAGACCCGTGCTCATCGTCCGGCTGGGCGCCCAGCGGAACCTGCATGCCGACATGGGCATCCAACAGCGCATGAACGTACGTCGCCTCATATATACGACCGCTCTGGCAGCCCCGGTCCTGTACGCCGCGGTCAACCTGATCGCGCTCCAGCTGATCGCCCATCCGACAGGAGAGCTCAATCCCTGGTACGAAGAGCCATGGAATGACATGTTGCTGGAACAGCTGGAGCAGGAGGTCGCGCATGCGCGGAATGTGACGCTCGGCATCACCTTGATCCTGGCCGCCGAGGCGGTTCTCATCGCCGTGCTCGACCGGCTGGACCATCGATCCCCCTCCAGGTCCACTGTGCCGACCGGCGTCTGGTTCATCCTGTATGAACTGACTCTGGTCGTGGGGGTGCTGTTCTCTCCCCTGACACGGTTTTGGCTGCTCAACGACGATGGCGATCTAGAGATGCTGGCTCCCGAGTGGCATTCTCCCGCGTTGATCGCCATCCCCGTCCTGACTCTCATAGGCCTGATCGCCTGGATGTCCGGCCCGCCGGATGCCGTACCGGGTCCGCGCGATGAGCGGTGAGGAGATCAGCGCGCCCGTTTGATTATCAAATGATACTCAAATTGCGTCTGGTCTGGAAACGTGGCAGAAACTCCTGACCAGTCGAGAGGCCACTACCGATCACATGTTTCGGGTAAAAGTTCCGCCATGAGCAAGCGGAAGCCGTACCCCAGCGACATATCCGATGCCCGCTGGGCCTTAATCGAACCCACCTTAACCGCCTGGCGGCAAGCCCGACTCGACCGCCGGCCCACCGGTCAACCGGCCTCAGTCGAACTACGGGATATCTTCAACGCGATCCTATATGTCAACCGCACGGGAATCGCCTGGAAATATCTACCGCACGACTTCCCGTCCTACAACACCGTCTACGCCTACTACGCAGCCTGGCGCGACGAGGGAATTTTCGCACAACTCAACTACGAGCTGACCGGCCTGGCCCGCGTCAAGGAAGGCCGCACGGCCGAACCGACCGCGTGCATCATGGACACCCAGAGCGTGAAGACCTCCACCAACGTGCCCCTCACCAGCCAAGGAACCGACGCCGCA
The DNA here is from genome assembly GCF_004352805.1 of Nonomuraea mesophila. Taxonomy (NCBI): domain Bacteria; kingdom Bacillati; phylum Actinomycetota; class Actinomycetes; order Streptosporangiales; family Streptosporangiaceae; genus Nonomuraea; species Nonomuraea mesophila. The sequence goes on along the minus strand of NZ_SMLD01000099.1, from coordinate 13,558 downwards.
AAGAAAATCGTCGGCCGCAAGCGAGGCATCGTCACCGACACGCTCGGCCTCATCCTCGCCGTGGCCGTCGCCGCCGCAGGCCTGTCCGACAACGTGATCGGCAAAGGACTACTCGACCAAACCAAAAGCGCCTACCCAACGATATCCAAAACCTGGGTCGACACCGGCTTCAAGAACGCCGCAATCGAACACGGTTCCCAAGCCATGATCCACATTGCTTCAATCAACAACCCGACCAAGCGCATAACGGACGAGAATACTCCAACCTGGCGAGGCACCTACTAGAACATAAGCCGCAAACTACTCAAATCAAACGCCCTCTCACAACTCCTATCCAACAGCGGATCTGAAAATCCATGTGGCATGCTGCGCTATGTGAATCGACATATGAGACAAGGCGGTGATTGATTGATGTGCCTTCAACGACGGGCCTGGTGGACGTCGGTGCCGTACTGCATTCCGCCTCAAACGCAACCCTGAACAGCCAAAGTGAAAACGGTCGCGGACTCGCCATCGTGGCCACGCTCTCGCGGGGCCGCTGGAGGAGCCACATTCTGCCCCGAAGCACACATCGCGGGGACGCTAACGAAATGTGGAGCAACTGTTCCACCATGCCAACATGCGTCGTTTTCCGAAGAGACGGAGCGGAGCCCCGTGCCGGCCTGTTTGAAGCTTGCGTTTCCGCCTGAGCTGGACGGCTAAGCAACATACCGTCGACATACCGTCGTTCGCTAAGGTCCCGCTTCGGGACAGAAGTAGAAGTGAGGATGAGCGTGAGGCAAGCCATCTCCTGCGGAGCTTCCGGTTCTGGTCGGCGTCGAACCCCGTGTAAGAGGAAGCCACGTCAACCTCCGTGTGAGGCAACGGGGCCACGTAGCTGTACAACGATCTCACGGGGTTCGTTGGGCTGCATCCTCACGGCCCTGTTCCACACATTCGTCGCATCGCAGCTCGCGGCTGTTCGCGCTTTGTACAAGAGTCCTGTAAGCGCGGGCGCATCACATTGATACGATACGTTGCAGCTCATTTGGGGAGAAGTCTCCTTGCGCATCCAGATAAGGACCGCAGCTCCGGTCGAAATCGTCGGGCCACAGCGTAAAGTCACACCTCGATCTGGCCTCAGTCGCGGCATGCTCGTCGCGCTGGCCTTACTGCCAGGCACAATTGTTAGTTATTCGACATTGTACGACATTCTTTGGGAGCAACCCCCAGCTTCCGCACACGCCAATATCCGCACGTACATCTCACGGCTGCGCGATGACATTCGCCGCGCTGGGCTCGCGGAGCACCTGCGTCTGACGACGATCCGGTCGGCGGGTGGCGGTTCCGGCGGCGGTGTCATGCTGGGGGTCGAACCCGAGGCGGTCGACCTGCTGAAGCTGCGCTCCTTACGCTCACGCGCGCAGCGATTAGTGTCCGTCGATCCACGGCAGGCCCTGGCGTACTGCAAGATCGCGGCTGATCTCAACATCGGCGGCTTCGGCACCGACCTGCCCTCGACGGTGTGGTTCGAGACGCAGCGAACATGGTCGACCCAACTACACCTGTCGATGCGGCTCTTGGGCTGCCGGGCGCAGCTGACCGCCGGGGATCTCAGTGAAGGCTTCGAAGAGGCCAAGCGGCTGTTCCAACTGCAGGAGTGCAGGCAGACCTGGACGCTGCTGATCGCTGGTGCGTACCTGGCGGAGTCACCGGTCCAGGCACTCGATCTCGTCGACCTGTGCCGCCGCGAGTATGTCGGCATGGGACTGGACATGCCGGCGACCATCCAGCGGCTGCATCTGGCGGTGCTCAACTACGACGACGATGCGATTCTGCGCTTGATCGCAGAGCCGTGACCGCCCGCCATCACGCTTACCCGACCAGTTGACGGCCCACCAGATGCGCGTAGTGGCCGTTCCGTTCCAGAAGCCCGGCGTGATCACCGCTTTCCACCACGCGACCGTCCCGCAGCACCAGGATGCGGTCGGAGTCCTTGATGGTGCTCAGTCGATGGGCGATGACGATGCGGGTGCAACGCAAGGCGTTCAGATTCCGTTGAACCCGCATCTCGGTGTCGGCATCCAGGTTGCTGGTCGCCTCGTCGAGCAGCAAGATCTTCGGCCTGGCCACCAGCGCCCGGGCCAGTGCCACCCGCTGCCGCTGCCCGCCGGACAACCCGTTGCCGCCCTCACCGAGCACGGTCTCGTACCCCATCGGCATACGCATGATGTCGTCGTGAACCTCTGCCATCTTGGCGGCCTCGATCACGTCGGCCATGGTGGCTTCCGACGCCACCAGCGCGATGTTGGCCAGTATGGAGCCGCTGAAGATGTCGGCGCTCTGTGTCACCACGCCGCATTGCCTGCGGAACCGACGCAGTTCCAGATCCGACAGGGAAACGCCGTCGAAGGTGATGTCCCCGGTGGTGGGCGGGTACAGGCCGAGGATCAACCGGGCGAGTGTGCTCTTGCCGGAACCGGTCTGGCCGACGATGGCCACCATCTGGCTGGGCTGGATAGACAGATCGATGTCGGACAGCACTGCCGGTGCGTCGCCGGCATACTGGAACGACACGCGGCTCAACTTGATCGACATGTTCAGGTCCACCTCCTCCCGGCCCTGGCAGGCGGATTCCGTGCGCTCGTCGAAGATGTCGCGCAGCCGGTCGAGGTGGACCCGGACCGTCTGCAGCGACTTGATGCTTCCGCCGAGTTTCGTCACCGGGGCCAACGCCGCCCCGGCCATGGCATTGAGCGCGAACATCTCACCGACCGACAGGTGACCGCCGAGCACCAGGTACGCGCCGACCAGCAGCATAAGCAGCGGAGTGGTCGCGGCGACGGCGCTCAGCAAGGCGTCGATGGCGTTGTCCAGCCGCCGCCGGCGCAGCGACGCCGCCAACTGGTCGGCGAACCTGCCGGACCAGCGGGCGAGTGCGATGTCCTCGGCACCGGTCGACTTCACCGTCTCCGCTGCGGTCACGGTTTCCAGCAGGGTGCTCTGCGCCTCGCCGGTGGCCTGCAGCTCGCGCTCGGTGTATCGCTGGGCGTGCGGTGCCGAGACGACCATGACGGCGAGCTGACCGATCGCCAGCACCGCGATGACCAGTACATAGGTCCACGACTGCACACCGATGACCAGCATGTACACGCCCAGCAGCGCGGAGTCGATCGCGATGGCGAGCAACTGGCTGGATACCACGTCGCGCACGTAAGCGGAGCTGGACACCCGCACCAGAAGGTCACCGCCGCGCCGCAGTTGAAAGAACTGGTAGGGCAAAGACATCAGGTGCCGTACGAAGGAGACCATCATGGACCAGTCGATCCGCGTCTGCATCCACAGCAGGAGCTCCGCCCGAGCAAGACTGACCAGCGCGTATCCCAGGGCGTACGCGAGCATGCCGGCGGCCAGCACGTGCACCAGCCCCGTGCTGTCCGTCGGCAGTACGTGATCCAGCAGGTAACCGATGACCAGGGCCGGTACCAAACCCAACAGGGTCAAGCCGAGTGACGCGGCGAGAATAATGGTGACGACCTTCGGAGCAGGCGGCAGGAACGGCCGGACGAACGTCCACAGCCGCATACCCCCGCCGGAGCGTCGCGCCAGGTCAACTGTTGGAAGAAGCTCCAGCGCCACCCCGGTGAATCCGTCGCCGAACTCCGCCTGGGACAGTCGCTGCCGACCCGCACCCGGATCGACCACCTCGACAAAGTCGGCGGTGATCCGCTCCACCACGATGAAGTGGTTCATGTTCCAGTGCACGATGAGCGGCATGAAAAGCGTGTCCAGCGCGGACGGCTCGGCCCGCACCGCGCGGACCTCCATGCCCAGCTTTCTGGCTTGACGGACGATGGCCCCCGCGCTGACGCCGTCGCGGCCGAGCACAATCGCGTCGCGGATCTCGGCGATCGAGGTGTAGCGGCCGTAGTAGCTGAGCACCATGGCCAGGCAGGCGACACCGCACTCCACGGCAGTCGACTGCAACATCACTGGTACACGGCGGCGCCCGAGAACCCGCGGTGCCATCACAGCTCCCCTCCGCCGATCAGGTCGATCAGGATGGGGCGGGTGCCCCTTTCCACGACCACTTGGCCACCGATGCTGAACGCATTCACATCGACTTCGTCCGCGAACTCGACAGTGACCATCGGACCGGGCAGCTTGATGTACGGGTGCCACTGGACATCAATGACGGTTCCAGCGATCGGCCGCTCCGCGGCGAGCACGGTGATCTGACGATCCGTTTCGGTAATGCTGTCATCTGTCATCACCATCGCCACCGAATTGCGTTCCACGACCGCCACCGTCCCGGTGGCTCCGGTGGGCACCCGGACCAGCAGCCCCGAAACCAGCAGGGCCAGGAACACCGCGGAAGCCGCGATGACGGCTCGCCACCGAGGACGCAACTGCGCCGGGTCGAACGTTCCGGCGGTTCCGCCGCGCGGCCGCCGCAGATAGCGTTCGACGGCGGCGGGCAGGTACGCGTCCTGACCGGCGATTCCGCGGCGTCTCTCGACATCGCCGGTGATTGCTTCGGTCATCGGTCACGCTCCGGCCGGTGCGGTGTCCGGCGCTGCCAAGGTCAGCACGTTGGGCACCGTCTCGGGCCGGGCCAGGTGCGCAAGTCCCCAGGCGATGCCCGCCAGCCCGGTCATGAGGTCAGGGGTCTCGATCCCGTCCGGCACTCCGCACAACCAGCGGTTGGTACGCCCTTCGTTGATGAGCGTGCGCCACACCTTCGGCAGCAGCCCGGCGACCTCGGGATCGTCGCCCGGCCGGTGGCAGCGCTGCGCGATGAGCAGATTGCCGACGTCACCGTGGCACAGGCAGTGGTTGCCGATACCGGAGACCACTGGCTGGTCGAGCCCGGTGGACAGTATCGACTGCACACCGCGGCGGCGATCCAAGTCAAGCTGTTCTGCCAGATCTGGGACGGTGCCGAGACGGAGCAGTTCGTCGCGCGCCAACGCGATTCCTGGCCCGCCGTGACACCAGGTGCTCATGAACGCGGTGTTGCTGACCTCGTCTGGACGCAGGTCCGGCCAGGCGCCGGCGTGAGGATCGTAGATGGAGTCCTCGTATCGCAGAGCCTGCCGAACGGCGTGCACGTATTCGTCACGCGGCGAGATCTCATTGAGCCGGGCCAGCGCGACCGCGATGCCGGAGGCGCCGTGCGAGAAGCCGGTGAGCGCGACGTCCGGATTCAAGCGGGTCTTCCACCCCCAGCCGACCGGCATCTCGACATGACCGTCGATCAGCTGTCTGGCGCATCGCTCGGCCAAGGGCAGGGCGCCGCTGTCGGGGGATATCCGGTGCAGCGCGAGCAACGCGAAGATGGCGCCGGCCGCTCCTGACACCACGTCCAGGAAGTCATCCTCGTCGACCAGCAGATCCATTACCGACAGCAGGGATTCGGCCGCCGCTGCTAGATCGCTGCACCTGCGGTGGGCGGCGGCATGAGCCAGCGAGTATATGCCGCCGCCGACTTTTTCGAACACACCGATGCTCACCGCGGTCTCGGCGCGCTTGCGCGGATCGCGCGCCGCCTCGTCGGTGAGCCATCGTGCCTGGCGGGCCAACTGGTCGAAGACCAGGCCGGCCAGCTCGTACGACCGCTCGTCACCCGTGATCGCTGCTACGGCGTCCAGCGCGAGGCCGATACCGGCGAGTCCGGTGTACATATCGGATTCGGCGGGGGTGAGGCGCCAGAACCGTTCCTCCAGCATCCCGAGGCCGATCCACCCGACCCTGCCTCCATCACGGACGGCCAGTTCGTCCAGCCGATGCGCCAACCGCAGCGCCTCGGCCGTGGCCTCCTCGGCGGCGACACCGGTCTCGTCGCGTTCCCGGGCCCAGTTCGGCCACTGCTTGTCGGAGGCGACGGCACGGCTGGCCGTGATCGTGGACCGGATGATCCATTCCTGGGTGCCGCGATCCTCCTCGCACAGTTCCCGGACGCGGTCCTGAACCGTGTCCAGCGGTGCCCGCTCCTGCACTCCCATGCGGGCGTCCTGCCAGCCGCCGTGGATGACACCCGAGGTCACGTCCACGCCGAAGATCGGGATGTCACCTCGGTGCATTTCGGCTAGTTCGCTGCGGATGATCTCCTCGTGGCAGTCGATGTACTGGTGACCGCCGAGCAACCGCGCCAGGGAGCGGTCCAGATCGAGTCCGTCCCGCAGGAAATCGGGGTGCGAGCATTCCATCAGCACCCGGCCGTACACCTGGGTGGGCCGCAGGATGAGGCGGCTGCGGGCGTTGCCGAAGGCGCTCAGCAGGCCGTCGGCCGCTAGCAGGTCCTCGCGACCGGCCATCAGCGCCCGATAGCAGTCGGTGAAGCCCTCGGCGAACTGGTCGGCGCGGTCGAACAGGTCCCACTCGTGGCCGTGTTCGTCGGTGGGGAGGTTCTGTTTGGGCTCCATGTCCATATGCCGGCTCACCAACTGCATCGCGTCGGTGCCGTCGCCGTCCCAGGTGGGCAATGCCACCGGTGTCTTCTGGCCGCCGCGCCCGCCAAGCCCGCTGATGTCGACATCGAAGAGTTCCGTGCCATCACGGACCAGAAAACGATTGGGCAGCACGCCGATAGTGGTCACCGAGTTCAACAGGGCCACTGCAGCAACCGACTCATCGCCGCCTTCCGGTGATGGCATGGCGGATCGCTTGTCGGCGTGCAGCAGTGACTCGAGGTCAACCAGCACCGGGTCATCACCGACGGCCAGGATGTTCTCGTAGTGGAAGTCGGTGGCGTGCATGGCGTACAGCAGTGCTGTGAGCGCACCGAGGCGCCAGGCGTACCGGTCGGCGCCGTCGGCATCGGTGTGGACACTGGCGTCGACGTGCTCCGACCAGCCGTGGCTGCCACGGTCCCACATCCGGGTCCGCCGCAACGGGAACTTCGGACCGCCGTTGTTGAGCCAGGCGAGCAGGCCGTCGAAGGCCGTGTCCATCACCAGAGGGCGGGGTTTGAACACCAGGCGGCCGTGGTCGAAGGTGAGGATGGCCACCGACCGCCCGCCGCGGTGCGTGTCCCCCGCGCCGAATCGCACCTCCGTCAAGCGGGTCGCGGTTGCCTGGACCAGGCCACGCTCCCGCAGCCCGCGCAGGTCGTCGATCAAGGCGTTGACGAGTTCCAGCGTCACCTCCAGCCAGAAGCTCAGCCGCTGGACGACCATCCGGGCCAGCACCGGGTACTCCTGCCAGATCGCCAGGGCTGCGCCGGGATCGGCCAGCTGCCGGACAAAGTCGGCGAAGCGGTCCTGTGGCGTGTCACCGATCAGCCGATCCTCCAGACGGGCCACGTTGAGCTCGGTCACCATGGTCCGTTTCACCTGCTCCAAGACCTCGCCACCGGGAAGCGTCGACTGCAGGCTCGTGACCAGGCCCTCGACGTCGGTCAGCACCGGATCAATGACGCACGCGGAGGCCAACCGAACCACGATCGCCTGGTGCAACTGTCGCAGTGCGCCCTCTAACAGCGGCCGAGCCACCTCCAGGAGCCCCAGATCGTCGTGGATACGTTGGCCCGCCGGCGCGAGCTCGGTCCCGGTCCGCCACCAGGTCACAAAGGTGTGGTGCCAGGCCGGCTCTGGCATCCCACGACTCCGCAAGGATTGCCCGGTTTCGCCTAGAAGCTCGGCCAGTTGCTCCACTGTCACCCCGAGGGGCGCGAGCCGTCCGTCGGCGGACTCGGACGCGTCGTCGAAGACCTTGAGTTCCAGCCACATGGCCAGTCGCTTGTCACCTTGGACGGCATCGACCTCGGTAGGCGCACCGGCGGCGCGGCGCTCGGTGACCGTGGTGGCCAATTCCCACGGCAGTCGGACTGCGGCGTGGCCCTTGGCGTCGGCGGTTCCGCGGACGTCGTCATGCACTGCTGTGTCGCTCCTTGGAGGTGAGGTTGGTTGGCAGAGGGCTGGCCGGCTGGACGTTTCAGCCGGCCAGCCGTCCTTCGTCGCTGCATTCGGCCGCGATCACTCAGGTGTCAGCCGGATGGTGAGGTGAGCGTCAGCAGCCAGACGGAGGGTTGCACCAGATGCCCCACGCCGCCGACCACGCCGGGTTGCAGCTGCAGCAACCGGTGGTCCCGTGGTGTCGGGTGCCGGCGCCGCTGATGTCGACGAGTTCGGCATCCGATAGCACCGTGACAGTGGGTTGACCGGCGGGATGGCTGGGTGCCGAAGCTCCGAGAGATCGCCGGTATACTGGGTCTTTCCAAGCCCTGACCGTGTCCATGGCCTACCTTTCGTTGACCGGCACGACAGATCCACCGTCCGCAGGGGGCGGCTTGTCGTGTTCGTGATGGGCTTCGGCTAGCAGCAGCCACTGCTGCCGTGTGAGCACGAGCCGCACAGGGTGCCGCTCGGCGAGCAGACCGTCGCGGTGGCGGTGACCACACCGGCAGTGGCGCACAACCACGTGGTGGTGCCACCGTCAACGCTGTTCAGCTGGTCGTCGGTCAGGTCGACCACGCCGGCCGGGTGCGACGGCAGCTTGGCCTGATCCAGGCCGCTGCGGTACACCGGGTCCTTCCAGGCGCGAAGAACGTCCATGTTCTTCCTTCCTTTCTTGTCCTGGTAACTGACGGCACTCAGTGAAAGGCACAGCTGCACACAGATTGCATACGTTCCGTACACCTGTGGCGGGCGGTAGAGCGGCAGGCAGCGCGAGGGCTTTCCCTGCACCTCGATTACCTGGCGGGTCTTGCCCAGCTCGGCGCCGGCGCAAGGTACTGGACCTACTCGAAGCAGGCCGCGCGGCCACCGAGCTCGCACATGGCCTGGACATCAGCACGCAGACGGTCTACACGTGGCGCCGCCAGGACCGCATCGATCGGGGCCTGGAGCCGGGCCTGACCAGCGGCGAGAAGGCCGAGCTGGCGGTCGCCAGACGGCGCATCGCCGAGCTGGAGACCGAACTGCAGGCCACCCGGCGGGCGATCAAGCCGGTACGTGGTTCTTCGGCGGACCGCAGCCCACCGGACCGTTCGACGGGCTGCGGGCCGAGCGTGCGCGCATCCCGTACGCCCATACCGGCCTGGTCGCCGTTCCTCCGGGCGTCAGCGACGAGCAGGCCATCATGGTGAGCGACATCTTCCCCACAGGCTGGTTCGGCGCTCGTCTCGCCGAGGTGGGCGCTGGCGACGTGGTCGTGGTGCTGGGAGCGGGACCGGTAGGACAGTTGGCTGCGTTATCGGACCGCATCCAGGGCGCCGGTCGGGTGCTGATCGTCGACGGCAACGCCGACCGACTGGAGACGACTCGGATGCAGAACGCGGAGACCATCGACTTCAACGCCGAGGACCCCGTGCTGGCCGTCAAGGAGTTGACGGGCGGGATCGGGACCGCGTGATCGACGCCGTCGGCGTGGACGCGGAGAGCCCCGCGCGTGAGCATCAGCCCGGCGGCCAGGACGATGCCTGGGGTCCCGGGCGACGCGCCCGCGCAGGCGTTGCGCTGGGCGCTTGACATGGCGGACAAGGCCGGGACGATCGGCATCACCGGTGTCTACCCGCCTGGCTTAGAGAGCTTCCCGCTTGGCACGGCCATGAACCGCAACCTGACCATCAAGGCGGGCAACTGCAACCACCGGCGCTACGCCCCCGGCCTGCTCAGCAGGATTGCCCAGGATGGCGCCGACCCCACCACGGTCCTCACCCAGCAGGAGAGCCTGCCCACGGTGATTGACGCCTATCAGGCCTTCGACCGCCGTGAACCAGGCTGGACGAAGGTGACCCTCGAACTCGGCTGATGCCGTACGAAGGAGAAGGGAGCCGGCATGCCCCAGACCGGATCCGACATCATCAAGGCCTGGCCGCAGGAGTCACGGGAGGCCGCCCAACTGGTCATAAGCTCCTACGGCGAACCACACGAGACGACGGAGTCACTGCTCCTGTGGTACGGCGCCGGACCGTGGAAGCGCATCACGGCCTCTCGCGTGTTCTTCGAACACCGCTTCCCCACACCGCACATCGATTCCGTCGAGAGCGTCATCGACTACCAGGTGCCGGTGGAGAAGTTCACGCCACTGGCGGAGTTCGACGGCAGCGTCATCGTCGAGCGCACAGCGGGCGAGGTCTTCGCCCGCTGCCACGACGAGCAGGCCAACTTCCTGGCCCTCAACCTCATGCACGTCATCGTGACCGGTGCCAAGACGGTCGAACAGGCTCGGAGGTACTACGCCAAGGAGTTCGCCGACTACCGTCGCAAGCAGCCCACCCCTTACATGGACGGCCTGCAGTTCCAGCCTCCCCAAGACACCGCCGATCCCGATAGCCGCGCGCTGTCCGATCTGGGCCTCGAACAGGCCGCCCAAGAGGGCGAGCGCAAGGAAGGATCAGCCAGGTGAGGGTGAGCATCACCACCGATGAAGGACGGCTTCGCACAACCCGCACCGGTGTGGATCGCGCGGAACCGCCGAGACAGCGGGCAGCGGTCAGGTCACGTCAAGGAGGCGGCGGCGGGGAAACGGTCCCAGACGCGGTGCGCCGCCAGGAGCCGGAGCGTCTCCTGCAGAACGGTCGTGCCATCGTCGCCGAGCAACACGCCCGGGGCCAGCGCGGGTATGCCCGCCTGAGCGCACGCCTGCGATGCCGTTCCCCAGCCGCCGATCGGCTTGGCGTGCCGGTATGCCTCCGTGATCAGCAACAGCACGCGTGGGTCGACCGGCGCGTCCGCGCCGCCGCCCGCCTTCGCGTCGCGGGCCCCGTACGCGTCCTTGCCCGGCCCGGAGGCGCTCGCCACCAGCAGCGCGTCGAACTCGACGGACCGCGCGGTGACGAACGTGCGCTGCACCGGCAGCGTCCCGCCGAGCATGCCGCCGGTCGGCCCGATGACCAGCGGCGTCATGCCGGCGTCCAGCACCGCCTGGCGGACGACGCCGACCGCCTCCGCGTCGCCGTCGCCGGCGATGATGCCGATGACCCGTCCGTCGGCCGGCCAGGTCTGCCCGACCTGCGACAGCGCCGGGCTGGGCCGCGGGTCCGCCAGCGGCTCGGACGCCTGCGGCGCGGGCAGCCCGAGCCCTTCGGCGACCTGCTGGCACAGGACGGGGTCGATGTTCGCGAGCACTCGCAGGTACCGCTCCTTGATGGCCTGCTCATAGCACTTGCCGAGCTCGAAGGTGTAGGCCGCGATCGTGTGCTCGCGCTCGACCGGCGTCAGACTCAGCCAGAACAGCCGCGACTGGCTGAAGTGGTCGGCGAACGACGCGGGCGCCTCGCGCACCTTCCGTCCGGACACCTCCATCGGCACCTCGACATAGCCGCCCTCGACGGCGCCCGCGGTGAAGGGGCAGCCACCGTCGAGCGAGTTCGGCCGGTACGGCGCGACGCCCCTGTGCACGGCCGCCTGGTGGAAGCCGTCCCGCAGCATGTCGTTGACCGGGGCGTGCGGCCGGTTGATCGGGATCTGCGGGAAGTTGGGCCCGGCCAGCCGGGTGAGCTGTGTGTCGAGGTACGAGAACAGCCGTCCAGCCAGAAGCGGGTCATCAGTGACGTCGATGCCCGGCACCAGGTGGCCGACGTGGAAGGCGACCTGCTCGGTCTCGGCGAAGAAGTTGGACGGGTTGCGGTTGAGGGTCAGCAGGCCGATCGGCTGGACCGGGGCTAGCTCCTCGGGGACGATCTTCGTCGAGTCGAGCAGATCGATACCCTCGAACGTCTGCTCCGGCGTGTCAGGAAAGGTTTGGATGCCCAGCTCCCACTGCGGATAGGCGCCCGCCTCGATCGCATCGGCGAGGTCGCGCCGGTGGAAGTCCGGGTCCACGCCGCCGAGCAACTGCGCCTCCTCCCAGACCAAGGAGTGCACGCCGAGCTTGGGCTTCCAGTGGAACTTCACCAGCGTGGTCGCCCCCTCCGCGTCGACCATGCGGAAAGTGTGGACGCCGAAGCCCTCCATCATCCGGTAGGAACGCGGGATGCCGCGGTCTGACATGTTCCAGATCGTGTGGAAAGTTCCTTCGGTGTGCAGGCCGACGAAGTCCCAGAACGTGTCGTGCGCGGTCTGCGCCTGCGGGATCTCCCGGTCCGGATGCCACTTGGCGGCGTGGATGACGTCGGGGAACTTGATCGCGTCCTGGATGAAGAAGATCGGGCAGTTGTTGCCGACCAGGTCGAACACGCCTTCGGAGGTGTAGAACTTGGTCGCGAAGCCGCGCGTGTCGCGCGCGGTGTCCATCGAGCCACGCGAGCCGATCACGGTGGAGAAGCGCACGAAGACCGGCGTCTCGACGTCCTGGGCGAGGAAGGCGGCCTTGGTGATGTTCGAGGCAGTGCCGTAGCCGCGGAAGAGGCCGTGCGCTCCGGCGCCGCGCGCGTGCACGACGCGCTCGGGGATGCGTTCGTGGTCGAAGTGCATGACCTTCTCGCGCAGGTGGTGGTCCTGCAGCAGGACCGGGCCGCGCGGGCCCGCCTTGAGCGAGTGGTCGGTGTCCGGCAGCCGCAACCCTTGGGCGGTCGTCAAGTATGCGCCGCCCTGTGCCACTTTGTCTTGGGGATTGCCGGTGGGCTGTCCGGTAGGAGAGTAGGTGCCCGGCCCGCTCTGATCGGGTTTGGGCGGCAGCGGCTCGCGCGGCTGGGTCGGCTCCTCCAAGGAGGGTGGTTCGCTGTTGGGGACGCCAGGGATCTCGGCGGAATGCCCGTCGCCGGTCACCGCATCGACGGCGGACTTGATGGGATGTGACTGCTCCATGCTCTCTCCTGGGCGTTGAGGTTGCGTCACTGCTGCCAAGCGACGCAGATACCCATAAAGGAGGCCGCCACGCGGACTTTGCGACGTTCTCAGGCGAACTGGATCACTTGTTCATCCGGGCGGCGCATCGACCGGAGGCCATGAAAAATAGCGTCTCCGATAGGGGCTCCCCGCTGGGGAAGATCGCCGTCATCGTGCTCGCCGTGCTGCGCCATGACCAGCGCCTGGCCGACATGGTCGACATGGCCGACATGGCCGACATGGCCGGCGGCAACAACGTCTCGCCCGGCACCGTGCGCCGCTGGGTACGGGAGGTTCTGCGCCTGCCGGCCGCGCGAGCACCACGCCTGGACCGCGCCCTGAACAAGATCGCCAGACAGGGTGGCGAGGTCGTGCTGATCGACGGCACCCTGATCCGCACCGAACGCCGCAGCGGGAAAGACAACCGCAAGAACTGTCGAGTCGGCACGGAGCGCGGTGCTGGTGTTGCTACCGGTCCGTTTCTCCGTGCCGCTCGCCGAACCCGGCGTGCGGCTCTCACCGCACCGGGCTCTCCACGGTTCGTGCCGCTGAGGCGTTGTTCGCAGGCCAGGGGGTGGGGGTCGCCGCCAAGCCCGGCCTGAACCGCTACCTGCGCACGACACCGGCCGGCAAGCTCCGCATCGACATCGCGAAGATCAAGGCCGAGGAGAACCTGGACGGCAAGTACCCGCTGCGCTGCAGCGACCCCCACCTGAGCGCCGAGGACATCGCGCTGGGTTACAAGCAACTGCTGGAGGTGGAGATCTGTCAAGCACAATGCACCGATAACTACAGCCTGGCGTATAGAGCGGGTGTTCAGCTGTCGGTGACTGGTTCGTCGGGTGGGGAAGCGTTCGTCTGCTGCC